>RFIQ01000443.1 GCA_003695565.1 Planctomycetota bacterium
AGAAACGCCGGATCTCCTTCCACCCCGCCAGCTCGGGTCGATGCTCCAGCAGGGCCGTCACCAGGCCCGGGGGATCGTCCACCACGCCATGCCCGATCCGCCACTGCTGCTCACCCCGCCGGATCACCAGGTGGAGGAAGTGCCCTCGGGCCGCTTCCTCGCTCGGCAAGTGACGGAAACTGTTGATGGTGTTGAAAGCCGCATCGTAGGGCCTCTCCACCGAAAAATCGGACATGTCGCCCAGGAACGCTCGGCCTCGAATCCCACTTCGCTCCAGCCGCCGATTGCAGAATGCTACCGCCCTCTCGTTCAAGTCGACTCCACTCACCTCCAAACCGTCGTGCTTTCCCAGCTTGTAAATCAATCGTCCCGTACCACACGCCGGCTCAAACACGCGCGCCACCTCACCGGTCACAAAGCGGCCGAAGCACTTGCGTAAAAACCTCAACTCGGCTGCGGTGTCGCTTCCAAACACGAGGTCATAGTAATTCGGGAAGTCGTAGATGTTGCCGGTGCGAGTCTTCATCCTGACGTACCTGGTGGGAAAAAGCATTTTGCCGCCGAGAGGGGCGACCGGAATCGATCCCCATCGCCGCATGAGCCTGATCGATGGAGGCGATTATCGAGGCACCACCGGTTTGCCACCAGTCGGGGTAGCCACAATCCGCACACTCCCGTCCAAAGACATCGGACCCCAGCGATCGGTTGGTGGACCAGATTTCGGTCCAACCCGCGCCTGCCATCCCTCCCCGCCGACCCCGTGCACGACGGTCCCCCGCGTGCAACAATGGGTAGCACAGCTTCCGGACGGAGGCGGTTGGAGCCACCGCCCGTCGCCGAACCGGTCACCACCCAGCGCCGCAGCACGCTTCCCTTTCTCGGCAAGAACATCCGTCATGCAAGATTTTGAAGTCGGTTCTGTGGACCACTTGACCGATGCTGAGATTCTCGCGCACCGCGATGCAGCCATCGCGCAAATGCGTTGGTTGCGGCAATACACGCTGCAGCTAATCGATTCGGTACCCCAGCAGCAGTGGTACGAACAACCGGCGGGAACGCCCACGCACGTAGCCTGGCAAGTCGGACACCTGGCGGTTTCCCAGTACGGCCTGATGCTCTTTCGACAGCGCGGCCGTGCCGCTGGCGACCTGGAGATCATGCCGGGGTGGCTGCGGAAGCGTTTCGGGCGGGGATCGTCCCCCATGCCCTGCGACGGCGATGCGCCCGCCCCTGCCACGCTGCTGGAGTACCTGCACCGTATCCACCAGCAATCCTTGGAGGAATCATCGCAACTCTCTGCAACGACGCTGCGCGAGCCGGTCGATCTGCCCTACGCCGCCTTTCCGAACAAACTCGGCGCTCTCCTGTTGTGCCCCATTCATGAATCGATTCACGCAGGGCAGATCGGTCTGGTGCGACGTCTTTTGGGTTACCCTCCCCTGCGGTGACCTCGCCAACACTCGCTACAATGAGACCGATCCGGTGAGCCCGGGCCTAGGCCCCCTGTTCGATCTTGCGGACCATTGCTTCCTACCTCCAATCAGACTCGACCATGAAGAACATCAAATGGATTCTGCTCGGCGTGCTAGGAGCGGTCCTGGCAATCATCATTTTTCAGAATCTGGAGGCGACTCAGGTCGAGCTATTCACCATCACGCTGACCCTCCCGTTAGCATTGCTGCTGACACTGACCTGGATGCTGGGCTTTGCTTTCGGACTGGCCTTCCACACCCTGTGGCACCTGTGGCGTCGCAAGGGCAAGACCTCGGCACAGTGAGCCTTCGGTTGTGAACCAGGAATTCGCACAGCAGGAAATCGGCATGCGGTTTCTCGCCATCGATTTTGAAACGGCCTCCAGCAATGCCAACAGCGCGTGCCAGTTGGCCGCGGTGGAAGTGATTGACGGAGCCGTTGCCGGCCAGCACTGTTGGTTGATTCGGCCTCCCCGCATGTATTTCTCCCCCCGGAACATTGAGATTCACGGGATCCGTCCGCAGGATGTGCGATCCGCGCCGACCATGGAGGAGGTATGGGTGGAATTGCAATCGGTCGTCGACGGCCAGATATTGGTAGCCCACAACGCGGGCTTCGATATGGGCGTGTTGGTGGCCAGCCTGGCGGCCTACGACATCGCTTGTCCGCAACTCGAATTCACGTGCACGCGAACGCTGGCTCGCGCCGCCTGGCCGGGACGGCAACGCTACGGATTGAAACCCCTGGGCGACTGGCTGGGCATCGCTTTTAAACACCACGACGCATTGGAGGATGCCCGTGCATGTGCTGAGATCGCGATGGCCGCTGCCGCGGCGGCCCAGGCTGCCGACCTGGGGGACCTCGGAGCAAAGCTACGCGTCTCCCGCGGACGGGTCCACAACGGTACGATCTGCAATCCGCGACGATTTGGTCGATCCCGCGCGGGGAGAACCGGCGACGCCAGCGCTACAGTGGATAGCTGGGGCGTCCCCACCAGACAATCCCAACGCAATCCGGGGGCTTGGAACACTGCCGCGGTGCTCGCCGCCGCGGGGACCAGCCGGCCATTGACCGGCAAACGCATTTGGTTGCTCGGTCCCCTCAGCGGTCTGACGATGGAAGCCTCCCAAGACCTGATCCGCGAGTTGGGCGGCGAGTGCGTCACCGGGGTGGACGAGCATCCGCACTTCGTTGTCACCAGCGGCAGTGCGGGGCCAACCGCCAACGAACAACTCCGTAGCGGCGCGTCGGATCATGCCAGCGGCGAGTCCCGGGCCGAATCCTCGCCCCCGGCCACAGCAATTCGCATCCTGTCGGAGCGACAGTTCCGCGCACTGCTACCGGCCGGCAAGTCGGTTCCCTGGAATTCTTGACCCACCGAAAAGCGATTGTACGATAGCGAGAATCCCCTACCCATTGTCCCTTTTTTCACCCCGAACCCAAGGTTCCGACTCTCCTTGGCTACCAATCTCACCCGCACGAAGAAGAAAATCATGACTACGACCGGATCCACCATCGCCGATGCAGCCACCATGGGCCCTCGTTACGCACAACGATTGCTGGCCGATATTCCACCCGAGCGTTTCGCTCGCCTGGCTGTCCCCGGCGGGGTCCTCATCCAATCCAACCATCCCGCATTCATTCTCGGCCACTTGAGCCTGTACCCGGCCAAGGTTCTCCAATTGCTGGGCCAAGACGCCTCCGACGTACTGCCACCTGCCGAGTTTGAACGGCTGTTCTCGCGAGATGCCACCTGCGTCGATGACCCCGACGGTTCGATTTACCCACCCCAATCAGCCATTGTCGAGCGTTTCAACACCGGCTATGCCCGGGCCATCGAAGCCATCCGCGGCGCACCCGACGAACAACTCTATGCACCGAATCCAGTGGACACCCCCATGCGCCAGGTTTGCCCAACTCTGGGTGGTCTGCTGGCATTCTACCTGACCGGCCACGTCATGGTTCATCTTGGGCAACTCAGCGCATGGCGGCGCATGGAAGGCTTGCCACCAGCCTAGCGTTCCGTCAAGTTCAAGAAAGTCGAATGAGCATCCGGCTTGCCATGCGTCACCATGCCTGGTTCGCAAATTGAAAGCTTTCGCCACCAGCGCGGCTGGCCTCAACACCAAGACTGGCCAGAGCCTTAACTCGGATTAGCCATCAGCCTCAAGGCGAATCGACCAAGGCCACTTCACCTCCGGCGATGGTGCCCAATGCCGAGAAAATGGTGCGATCGATCGTGTCGGAAACCATGCCGACATGTCCATCGGCATAGGCGAACAAACATCCGCCCGGATGCCGACTGGCAAATCCCATCTCCTTCTCATCGATGAGGATGTCCATGGACAATCCGTTGAGCGGCACACCGGTCGAGCCCAGCGCCTCGGAGGCTTCTCGCATGCCGCGCGGCCACATATGGACTCCATCGCTGCCGATGTACCAATGATCGACGATTTGGTACAGGCGTTGATCGAGATCCAACCCGATCACTTGGGGAGCAAACAGGGCTTCGCCGATCGCCAGAGTTTGCGAACTGCCGTCCAGGATGCTGGCCATCCGCGTTGCACTGTTCACATACATCAGTCCGTCTTGGCGACGGGCTCCCAATTGGTTCGGCACTTGCCCCGATTCGCGGGTGGCCGTGCCGCTGGCCACCGCTAGATAGGTGCTGGGGACGCGACCAGGGACTCCCTGCACGTTCACGTGCCGCGCCGCGGTACTGCTGGGGCAACGGTACACGCCCAAATAGGTCGCACAGGCGGCGGCGTTCCCCGTCCCCGGCTCCTCCCAATTCCTGGCAAAATCCAACGAATTGTAAAGCGGACTCTGCTCCACATAGGGCAGCAACAATCCGTTCCAGAACACGCGATTGGGGTATACGATTCCCGCCGGGAACCGCCGCAGGGCCGTGTGGTAGTTGTGCAGGCCAATGGCCATCTGGTGCAAGTTATTGCTGCACTGAATACGGCGGGCCGCCTCCCGTGCCGACTGCACCGCGGGCAACAGCATGGAAATCAGGATGCCGATGATGGCTATCACCACCAGCAACTCGACCAAAGTCATCCCCGCGCGCCGTTTCGCCACGACCGACACTCCCGTAGAATTCCACTGTCGAGCAAGTCCAACGCAGCAGCCCCCTGGGCCGCTGCCGATCCCCCGACAGGACCGAGACCGCGCCCTTCAGCATACCCGGTCGCCCGACGCAGATCCAATCTTGGCATGCGGCCCTCCCGCGGCGAGTGCCCTGCCGCCGCTGGTTCAAATCGCCAGCAACAAACGGGTCGGCGCCTCCAAATACTCGATGACATCATTTAAGAATCGGGCAGCCGTTCCGCCATCGACCAACCGATGGTCATAAGACAGGCTCAGGGGCATCATCAACCGCGGCACGATCGAGTCATCGTCCAGCACCACCGGCAACTTGCGAGACCGCCCCAGCAACAAGATCGCGACTTCGGGCACATTCACGATCGGCGTACTGTAGGTACCCCCGATGGCTCCCAGGTTGCTGATCGAAAAGGTACCGCCGCGCAGTTCATTGACTCCGAAATCGCCGCTGCGGACACGAACCGCCAAGTCGGACAGAGCCCGTGCGATCTCCGCGATCGATAACTGGTCGGCATTGCGGATGTTGGGGACCACCAACCCGCGCGGGGTATCCACTGCGATGCCGATGTTGACGTAGTCTCGATACACGATTTGTTCTTGCTCCAGGTCGAGCATGGCATTGATCGCAGGATGATGCTTCAACGCCATGGCCACCGCTTTGATCACGAACGGCATAGTCGTCAGCTTGATCCCCTGTTCGGCGTAATCCTCCTTGCTGGCTCGACGCAATGCCTCCAGTTCGGTCACATCCGCATCATCGAAATTCGTCACGCGCGGCACAGTGGACCACGAGCGATGCATTTGCGCTGCGATCGTCTTGCGAATCTTGCTCAACCGCTCCACTCGCACCGGTCCGTATTCGTCGTGACCGGGCTGTCCGGGGCGCGCCAACTGGCCATCGCCCGCCGGCGTCTGAGCATGCGGCGCGGTGGTCACCAACTGCGTCTCGGCCGCGGGCGAAGCACTCCGCGACTGGCTCATTTCCCGCACGGCACGCAACACGTCTTCGCGTGTAATGCGTCCTCCGGGCCCCGTCCCTTGCACCGTTCGCAAGTCCACGCCGACCTCGCGGGCAAACCGACGCACGGCCGGTCCGGCCGGAATGTCATCATCGGCCGCCGATTGCGTCGGCTGGGATTCCACCGCAGGTCCCGCCGCGACGGGAGCTCTGGCGGCCGCCGGCGGCGATCCTCCGGCGGCCGGCGCGGATGCCGTCGGCTGCGTTGCAGGCTGAGGCTGAGATTGCGGCGGTTCGGCTACCGGCGGAGCGGCCGAAGGAGGCGGGCTGCCCGCGGCTTGCGTTTG
>RFIQ01000444.1 GCA_003695565.1 Planctomycetota bacterium
GCCGGAGACTGGGACAGCCGTTCACGCGGCGGCTCCACCAAGGGCGGCGCTGGGGTAGTCAACACGCCAAACAGCCAGGCCGCTGGCAACAGGGCAACGGCTCCAGCCACATGGCGGATCACTTCCGGGATGGATTCTGGAAGGACCTGCAGTCCATAGAGCCACCGCCACTGGCTGCGAAAAACCAACAGTGCCAACCACATCCACACCGTCAAGTCGCACAATCGGAGCTCTCCCCGCCATCGCCGCAACAACCCTCCCCCGATCAATCCCACCACCATCAGTGTCCAACCGAAGACAATCCCACTCTGCCAACCTACCATCATCCCAGTGACCGCAGATGCTCCCAGAAACTGTCGGGCGCCGTGGGTGGCCGGTTGCAAGTCGATCAACCGCCGGTCGAATCCAGGATAGACCACCGGTGCAATCAAACGACTGTAGACCAGCATGGCGGCGGCCCCTGCAATCAAGCTCAGCACGACGTCGATGCGACCGTTGGCCGAAAAGTCGAGCACGGCATCCCGGCGCCACGGAACAACCAAGACCGGGGGCCACAAGAGACTGGCGATGACCCACGGAAGGATTGACCAGGCGAACAACCGCAGCGGCACCCGCTGGTGCTTCACTGCAATCAATGCGCCGCCGATCAGTCCGCTGGTTAGGACGAGGTGAGTAAGCACACGCAGAACGAGCTGCATCGACAAACGCACCTGCATCAACGAGCCGCCCATGTGCCGCGCGCCATCCGGTAGGTTGCTGCCTCCAGTCAGCAGCTCGGTGGCGAACACGAAAACAAAGGCGGCTCCCACCAGCGCCTCGACCAGCGGATATTGGGGCGAGATCGGCAACCGGCAAACCCGACACCGCCCCCGCAGTTTCAGCCAGCCCAATATCGGGATGTTGTCGAGCGAATCGATGGGGGTGGCACAGTAGGGGCAACCGGAGTGCCCGCCAATCCCTCGCCCCAGCGGCAACCGATATGCCACCACATTCAGGAAGCTGCCGATCACCGAACCCACAACGAAGAACCAAACCGCCACCGTTGTGTCCATGCAAGCCGACAGGATCGCCAACGGCCAGTCGACTCCCTGGGCACGCGTGCCATACCAATGTGCATTGCGCAGGATCTGCAGAGCAAAGAACCCAGCGGTTGCCAACAAGAACGCCAACCACACTACCCTGTAGGGCCAGTTCGGTCGCTTAGGGCGTCGACGGGACATGGTGGGTCCGATGCGTTAGGAACGAGGCACGAGAGTTGGGAGAGCTGAGACCGGGAACGGCACATGCCTCAGATTCTCCACCAAAACCCCTGGGAGGCAATGATAGAACGATAGTTGCAAACCGCTGCGCTGCCAATCAGCCGGCTCGACCTGTTTCCGATAAACAGCGTTTCCCGCCGCGCCCGGCAGGAGCTTCGCTGGATCGCCTGTGAAGAGTACACTAAGAGCGGTTGGACGATCGCGCAGAGCCGACTGCGCCAAGAATCCTAGTCGATCTGTGAACAGCCGGGCGGCGTGCCTCACCAACAGGAGCCCAAACGATGTGCTACTATCGAGCAACTGCGGGCGATGTGCAGCATTTCCAGCAGGAAGGTTATGTGCTGGTGCCGGGACTGTTCAACCCCGAGGAATCGGCTTACCTGGCGTCGTATGCCCGCTCCGACGCGAGACTGGCGGCACGGGCGACGACGCGCCGCGACGCCCAGGGTGGAGCAACGACGTTGGCTCTCAGCAACGAGCTCGAGGAGGATCTGTACTCGGCAGTAACCCGTTTGCGGCGCGTGGCGCAGAACATGTCCTCCCTGCTGGGCGAGGAAGTGTACCACTACCACCACAAACTAATGCTCAAGGATCCGCTGGTGGGCGGAGCCTGGGAGTGGCACCAGGATTATGGCTACTGGTATGACTTCGCATGCCTGTGGCCGAACATGGCCAGTTGCTTTATCGCCATCGACCGCGCGACGCGGGAAAACGGTTGCTTGCAAATCATTCCACGATCCCACCATTTGGGTCGCATCAACCACATGAAGGTCGGCGATCAGACCGGTGCGGATCCGGAGCGAGTGGCTGCGGTGCTGGAGCGGCTTCCTGTGGAATACGTAGAAATGGCACCCGGCGATGGGCTGTTCTTCCACAGCAATTTATTGCATCGGTCCGACCAAAATCGCAGCCCGCATCCGCGCTGGAGCTTGATCTGCTGTTACAACACGCGCTCCAACAGCCCATACAAACCGTCGCGCCACCCTGCCTACTCACCCTTGGAATTGCTGGATGATGCAGAACTGCTGCGCATCGCCCGCCAATTGCAGCCTGACGCCTAGTCGACCGCGGCCGGGCAGAACGGCCGCCTCGCGATCCCAACCGTGCGAAATGATGCGGATCTTTCGCCCGCACGACGTCATCCCATAGCTACTCGTCGGTCACGCACCCCTCGGATGCACTCTTCACATTCTTGATGTACTTGTAGAGCGTTCCCCGTGTGGCCTTCAACGGGGGGGCCTGCCACGCTTGCCGCCGGCGCTGCATCTCGCTCTCGGAGACATCGACATCCAACCGATTCTGTTCCGCGTCGATGGTGACAATATCACCATCTTGCACCAAGGCGATGGGCCCGCCCACCTGCGCTTCCGGAGTGATGTGGCCAACGATAAAGCCGTGGGAACCTCCCGAGAATCGACCATCGGTCAGCAGGGCCACATCGTTCCCCAGACCGGCTCCCATGATGGCTGAGGTAGGAGTCAGCATTTCCGGCATCCCTGGTCCGCCCTTTGGTCCTTCGTAGCGGATGATGATCACATCCCCTTTTTGAATACGTTTCTCTTCCAGCGCCCGCAGCATCTCTTCTTCGCTATCGAAGCACCGCGCGGGACCGGCGAAACGCAAGCCTTCCTTACCAGTGATCTTGGCCACTGCACCTTCCGGCGCCAGGTTTCCCCGCAAGATCTGCAGGTGTCCCGTCGGTTTGATCGGGTCCTCGATGCGATGCACCACCGTCTGCCCTTCCTTTAGACCCGGCAGGTCTTTCAGGTTGTCCGCCAGCGTCCGGCCCGTCACGGTCATTGCATCGCCTTGCAGATACCCTTTCTCCAGCAGGTATTTCATCACGGCCGGTGTGCCGCCGACCGAGTGCAAGTCCTCCTGCACGAAGCGGCCACTGGGCTTCAAGTCTGCGATGTACGGTACGCGATCCGATACGGCCTGGAAGTCATCCAGGGTCAACTCCACGCCCACACTGCGTGCCATGGCAATCAAGTGCAACACGGCGTTGGTGGAACCTCCCAGCGCCACGACGACCGTCATGGCGTTCTCAAATGCCTCCCGGGTCATGATATCGCGAGGCTTCAAGTCCATTTCCAACAACCGCCGCATGGCTTCCGCCGCCCGATGACACTCGTCGATCTTGGCGGGATCCTCGGCTGGGATCGATGCGCTGTAGGGCAAACTCATTCCCAGAGCCTCAATGGCCGACGCCATCGTATTGGCGGTGTACATTCCGCCGCATGCACCGGCCCCCGGACAAGCGCGGCGGACGATCTCTTGCCGCTCTTCGTCGGAGATCTCCCCGGAAAGGTACTGCCCATAACACTGAAACGCACTAACGATATCCAAGGTGTGGCCATTCCATTTGCCTGGCCGGATCGTACCGCCGTAGACCATCAGTGCGGGCCGATTCAACCGCCCCATGGCCATCAAGCAACCCGGCATGTTCTTGTCGCAACCGGGCAAGGCGATCAAACCGTCGTACCACTGGGCGGCCATCACCGTCTCGATCGAATCGGCGATCAAATCCCGGGACTGCAAGGAATAACTCATTCCTTCGGTCCCCATCGAGATCCCGTCGCTGACACCGATCGTGTTGAACCGCATGCCCACCAGCCCCGCCTTGGTCACACCCTCTTTGACCGCCTCGGCCAGGCGGTTCAAATGCATGTTGCAAGGATTGCCTTCGTACCAAACGCTGGCGATTCCGATCTGCGGTTTGTCCATGTCCTCCGGTTGCAAACCGGTGGCATACAACATGGCTTGAGAAGCCCCCTGACTCTTGGGCTGCGTGATACGACTCGAGTACTTGTTCAGCTTGCCGGACATGTCGATGTTGGGTTCCTGTAACGGTAAATCGAGGAGAAAACCTGGTGCCGTGATCCGCGTCAAGTCTACTAGCCAGCCCGCAAACTGTGTAGGATAGATGTCAGCAAAGTTGGGCTGTGCCTGGGAGTTGCGCTGTGCCTGGGACCGGCACCGCGCGATGGCTGGCGCTGGCGGCCCATCGTCAAGCCACCCGCTGCGCGCAATCATGTCTTGCTGATTCTGGGGAACTCGTCCGATGAACCGCCACTCCCTGTCCAGAGTTTTGATCCGCCTCGCTGCATACGCCGTGCTCGCACTGGCCCCAAGTTCGTTCGGGTGGGGGCAGGAAGGGGAATTGGAGCCGGGTTTTCGGTGGCTGTTCGACGGTAAATCGCTCGACGGATGGGAGGGAGACACAGAGTATTTTCGGGTTCAGGACGGTGCGATTGTGGCCGGCCGACTGGACCGGACGATCCCACACAATCAGTTCCTGTGCACCACCGAGCGTTTCGGCGATTTCGAATTGATCGTGGATGTAAAACTGGTGGGCGAGGGGAAAAATGCGGGCATCCAGTTCCGTTCGGAACGTCTACCGAACAGCACGGAGGTCCGCGGGTACCAGTGCGATGTTGGCCAGGCGTGGAACCGCCCGGTCTGGGGTGCGCTGTACGATGAATCGCGCCGCCGCACGATGCTCGCAGAAGGACCTGCCGACCAACTTCCGCAGTGGGTGCGCGAAGGTGACTGGAACCGGCTGCGCATCTGGGCTGAGGGCGACCGAATTCGGTTGTACCTGAATGGGCATCCCACCGTCGATTATCGGGAGACCGATCCAGGCATTCCGCGGACGGGTATCATCGGTTTGCAAATCCACTCGGGGCCGCCGAGCGAAGCATGGTACCGAAACATCCAAATCCGTGAGATTGGATCGCCATGACTGGGATGCACAACCTGGGTACACCCTCCGAGCGCATCGTGATGTTGGATCTGGGCAATGTGCTGGTCCAGTTCGACCACCAGATAGCAATCGATGCCTTGGCCGATTTGTGCGGAGTCGCCCGGGAACGAATCCACCGCGTCGTTTTCCAGTCTGGGTTGCAAACCGCGTACGAGATGGGACATGTGGACGATGCGGGCTTTGTCGCGGCAGTCCAACAGCGACTCGGCAGTAGGGCAGCGTCCGAGGATATCCTCCGCGCGTATTGTGATATCTTCCAACCGGTCGAGGGAATGTTGGAGGTCGTGTCCGAAATTGAGTCGCTGGGAATTCCCGTGGGAATTCTGTCCAATACGTGCTCCGGCCACTGGGACTGGATCGTCAGCCAATCGTGGCCATTACTGCAGCGACGCTATCGGCCGCAAATCCTGAGCTTCGAGATAGGATCGATGAAACCGCACCCAGAGATTTATGCCGCCACCGAAGCGGCAACGGGTCTCCGCGGTCCTCAAATTTTTTTCACCGACGATCGTGGAGAGAATATTGCTGCGGCACAGCTCCGCGGTTGGCACGCCCGTCCTTTCGAATCACCCCAGCAACTCCGCGCCGAGATCGCGGACTGGTTGCGCTCCGTCCACGTCTTGCCAAACTGAGCTCGGGCAGCAACTTCGGCGACCCTACCAGGAAACAATGCTGTGAGCAACACCGCCACTTCCACTGCA
>RFIQ01000445.1 GCA_003695565.1 Planctomycetota bacterium
CCACCCACACCTCGCGCAGCCCCAGGCTGCGGCGTTCGGGTTCGAGCAACCGACACAGCTCGACGGCGTCGGCAATTCGAGGATCGCCAAAGGGCATGCCGACATCGCCGGAGGGACGAGCTCCATCGGCAAAGATCAAAAAGTACTCGAACACTTTAGAGCCATCGAAATCTTGTGTGGGCAACACGATGGCGTCTTCATCGACTGGAAAGAAACCTGCCGCGGACGATTCTCCGGAATCGTTGGGCGAAGGAGCGAAGTAGACCATGGCCAACGGACGGCGGTAGATCAAGTCGACGTGGACGACCCCTCCCGATTCTTTGGTGACTCGCGCGGCTGCTTTGACCCAGTGATGGGCCTCGAAGGCTTGGGCTACCGCGGCGGTGGCGGCTGGATCAAGCAAGGACAAACGATCCAGCCTCGCTTGGGTGAAGACCTCCTCGACCACGTCGCCTCCCACCCACGCCGGCTGCGCAGTGACGTGGAGATTCTCTTTTTGCAGCGAGTACAAGGCCCGGTCGAGATGCTCGGCGCCGTAGAAATACCAACCGACGTACCCCAACACGACCAGGGGAATGACAGCAAACAAGAATCCCGCACCGGGGACGCAGCGCACCCCTGCTCGCAAACGCTGCATCCATGGTGTCTTGGCGGAGTTTGAGCCCATCCTGGCGGTATCCCTGTGCGTCCTTCGGCCGAACCTGAGTTTGGTTCTACCAGATCCGCAACTGCGGTTGCAACTGAATTCCAGTCTGAACCTCCACAGCCCGGGCGATCCGCCGAATCAGGGCGAGCACCTGGTCGGCCGTGGCCTGCTCGTTGACGACGATGAACCCCGGATATTGAGGGCTCATCGCCACATCCCCCTCGCTGGCGGTCCGCATTCCGGCCGCGTCGAGCAAGTCTTCGATGCTGCACTCGCTCGGCTCGATAAAGGCCTGGGCCACGCGTACATTCTGAGGTGGTTGGTGGGCCTTGCGCACAATCCATGCCGATTGCATCCGCCGCGTGACCTCAGCGGGAGTCGATGCGTCGAGTTCGAACTCGACCTCGGTGACCACCATGTCATCCAAATTGCTGCGGCGGTAAGAAAATTGCAACTGGTCGCGCACAAGACGGCAAGGCGTTCCATCTTGTTTGACTCCGGACACGGCCGACACCCGGCTGCCGATATCCTCGTTGGTAACGCCCGAATTGCATACCACGGCGCCACCCACTGTGCCCGGGATGCCGGCCAGGTGCTCCAACCCCGCCAGTCCAGCTTGCGCCGCCACGGTGATCGCATCTCCCAAATCGGCTCCGCCACCGGCGAGGAGCGAGCACTTGTCAACCTGCAACCGCGTCATCTCTCCGCCCAATTCCAACACCAGGCCGTCGACACCTTCGGGACGGATCAATACGTTGCTGCCACCCCCCAGAACTCGCACGGTTATCCCGCCGGCCGCAGCATCGGCCACCAACTGCCGCGTTTGCTCCTCCGACTCGGGTTCAGCAAAATAGCGGGCCGGGCCACCGATCCGCAACCAGCAACGCGGTGCCAAGGGCTCATTCTCGCGAACCAGTTCTGCAACTTGGGATGAGAACACAATACCTCCACCATTCGGCAAACGGTTGAAAGTTGAAATTGGTCGACCTGCGGTCGCGATCACCGGCGGGGCCCATGGCGAACCAGTGTTCCATCGTCGGACCGTGCGGCCACCAATAAGAACGGCGTCCGAACCCGACTCTCCGGTCCGGACGCCGCAATTATAGGCCTTTCACCCCCATGCGGAAGCGAACGAAATCAACGCAGTAGCTGAGTGGTCCCGGCCGTCCCACGAACCCGGGCCAACAACTCGCGCATCCGCCCTACGCTTTGCATGCCAACCACGCTAAATCGTTTCCAGGCTCCCGAGGATTTCTTGTAAACGATGATTTGCGGCAGCGTTTGGCCGCGCAGAAGTTTTTCCGCCAACTCGGGACGCTCATCGCGATTGACGAATGTAAAGACCACATCCTTCAGTTCCCCATCGCGGTGCATCGTCTCCAGCGTTTCCCGTTTCATGATTTGGCAGGATGCGCACCACGGGGCACCGACCATGATCAACAACGGCTTGTTTTCACGATCCGCCTTCTGAAATGCCGCTTCGTAGCTCAACTCCGCGTCGCCGGATCCCTGGCCCACTACGGACATGACCAACAGTGCTACCCGAAACATACCTATACTCCTTTCAATAGAACTTCTGTCATCGCCCCGAATTCGACTTTCCCCTCCAGGGCGCGATGGCTTCGAAATCCGGGCCGCCGTGCCGCCGAGGTAGCGCTGGACCGATTCGTCCAGCATTCAAATGACAGGAACCGCTACGTCCCGCTCCCGAGAACTCGGGCAGGCGAGTTGCAGCCACTGAATTCGGGCCTCCCCCCACACACAACTCGAAAAGGATTCAGCGTTACAAGGTGCGAAACCGAGGAAGTTTGCGGCAACTATGCCGCTTGCGTCAAAGGAAACGCTTAACGAGTGCAGCGAGTATACGCAGGCCAATTGGTCTGGCAACCAGCCTGACCCTGGGTCTAAAATCGGATTGATAGCATCGCCCGGCGAATGCTGCTCACCCGTTACCCTACCGCTTCTCCCAAAACCCGGACGGTTCCAACAGTTACGACGATATTGCAGCCCTCACGCGCTCTGCAAACAGCTAAAATGAGGGGAACGAGGTGGCTGGATGGTGTCCATCGTTTTCTAAGCGGGTCGCGAGGGGGCAGAGATTCCGCCCCCGTTCCGTTTGCCGTGTGGCAGACCATGGACCTGCCGATTGCAACCAAACAGCGGTGCTACCAGAGAAAAGGCACAGACTCGGCGTGTCGGTATTGAATCCAATGCGTCATAATGCGCATGCTCTGCTGGCACCTGTGGTCTTGTTGTCATTCAACGTTGTCGCTTGACTGAAGGCCGACTGCCGACGCTTGCCGGATGGCTCGGGGCCCCTGGCCGCCGCGCAGGACGATTGACAAGTGGTCGCAGCCACACCGGTCCGCGCCAGCCTTTATCTTTTCCGTCTACGTTCACGATTGCTTTATGAGACTTCGTTTGGGACTGGTCGGTTTATCCCGCGACTGGGCGCATCGGCACTTGCCTGCGCTGCGCGTTCTGCAAGACCGGTTTGACGTTTGCGGCGTTTTCGGATGTGTGCCCAGCCGCTGCGAGACGGTGGCGCGTGAATTCGGGGCCAGGCAGTATGAAGGGTTTCATACCATGTTGGCCGACCCGTCGATCGACGCCGCGATGATTCTGGAAGACGCCTGGTATGGGCTGGCACCAATTCATGCGGCCTGCCGTTACGGGAAGGCGGTTTATTGCGGCAGCGATGTATTCATCGATCCCGCCGACGCTGACGATCTGCGGCGAACGATCGGTCAATCTGGAATAGCCTTCATGGCCGAGTTTCCTCGCCGGTATGCTCCGGCGACGTTACGGTTGAAAGAGCTCATCGCCACCAAACTCGGTCGGCCTCGAATTCTGTTCTGCCATAGGCGTTTACCGGCTCACGCCGCCACGGCGCGCAGCCTGCGTAACGGCCAGGCCTCGGCCAGCCCCCAACGTATCGTCGACCGAGAGATCATGGAGCTGATCGATTGGTGCAGCTTCGTTGTTGGCCATCCTCCGTCGGCGCTGCAGGCATTCCAGCACGCGGCCGGTGGTTTGGCCACCATCGCCACCGACGGGGCCAATACGGCCGATGAGGGCGCGACGGATGCCGAATCCGACTACGTGGCGCTGAGCGTCGATTACTCGACCACCGACCTGCCGCGCAATTCGATTCTGGCACAGATCAGTTGTGGTTCCTACATGTCGGGACAATGGCATGAAGCCATCAATTATCGCCCGCCCGCCGCCCTGCAGGTGTGTTGTGAGAACGGTCTGGCCTTCTTGGACTTGCCCAATTCCTTGGTGTGGTTCGACGAGGCAGGTCGCCACCAGGAGTCGCTCGATGCGGAAGTGGGGGTCGGCCAGCAACTGCTATCGATGTTCCACCGATCGATTACCAGCCTGGTTCGCCGAACCTGCGACCTGGACGACGTCTACCACGCACTCGTCGCCCTGCAGGCGGCGCGGCAGAGCAACCGCCAAGGGTGTATCGTGCGGGTCGAACACTGAAGGCCGCGCCGCTACGGAGCCTTGGCGGCCAGGGCATCGGCGGGAAGTTCATCGGGGAAGTTGAACAGGTCCAAGTGCTTGCCGGGATTGAGCACCAGCACGTCCCCTGGGCTCACCCCCGCCTCGATGGCCGCGGAATCCAAATCGGTCGCTCTCAGCAAGACTTCGACTGTTTCCCATCGGTTCCCGTCCCCTCGCCGCAGGCAATACAGATGGTCCCGATACTCGTACATAGCGTTCAATGGTACGACGGTTGCGTCATCGAGATGCGCGGCAAAGATGCGGATTTCCGCCGTCATGCCACTGCGAATGGCTGGTAGAGGATTGAGGATCTCCACCCACACCTCGTATTCGCGCACCGACGAATACCAGGCTCCGGGCAATGAGTACCGCGCCACGCGAGTTACCTTGCCGATCATTTCGCCCTCGACCCCTTCTACCTGCACGATGGCATTCATGCCGGGCTCGAGGAACCGAATCCGCGATTCGTTGACTTGGGCGCGGACCCGCATCTTGTTCAGGTCCGGCAATTTGAGGATCACCTGCCGTTCGCGGACCAGCGCCCCCTCCTCCACGACGAATTCGCTTCCGCCGCGACCGGGGCCGGACTGTACGTTGTTGTAAACCACAATGCCATCGGCGGGAGCGACGATTTCACAGTTGGCAATCTGCTCTCGGATATTCTCCAATTCCTGCTCTTCCTCGCGGAGCCGCAATTGTGCCGATTCCAACTGTGCCTTGGCAGCATCGATATTGCTTTGCAGTTGCACGCGGTTCCTCTGACTGATCAACTCGTCCAGGACCCGCAGATCGGTCCTGGCTTTCTCCAACTGATCGAGCGCCGCCCGCCGATCGAACTCGACCGCCTCGATTTGCAACGGCGTCATCAGCCCGCGTCCCTCCAGTCGCTTGGCATTGATCAGCGCCACATCCGAGTTGCGCAGTTGCTGCTCGGCGATGGCAATCTGACTTAGCAAATCCTTGCGCGCGATCACGTACTCGCCCTGCAGGTATTGTTCCAATGCGATCCGCGCCGTCTCCACGTTGGCCTCTGCTTGGATCACATTGGCCTGCGCCAGGGCGACGTTCTGGATTTGCTGCTTGAGTTGGTCTTCAAACAGTGACGCGTCCAGCTCCACCAATTTCTCTCCCCGGCGAACCTCTTTGCCTTCCTCGACGACCCACAGAATCGGGATGCCGCCGCGCCCTTGCATTTTGACTTTGCATTCGATATTGATCCCGGCGCTGCTCTCCACTTGGCCTTGATCGAGAATCACATGATCGAACTCGCCCCGCGCGACCTCGACCGTTTCAATCCGCCCCTGGCGGGTCCCTTTATCCCAGAACGCGATTCCCTCACCCGTGGAACACCCGCCGACCAGCGCGCTGAGCCCCAGGACACAAAGCATGGCACCTGGCCACCCGTTGCGATGCCCCATCGCTCCGCGATCGTGAATTGGTTGCAGCATGGGAATATGCCCTGCCTGAAATAAGACCAGGAAAAGTTTCAGGAGTCCGAGGAGATAGAATGTGATGAGAATCCGCGGCAGGACAATCAGACCGCGGCACTGCGGGATATTCACCCCGGTAATCGTCGAGATTCGGCAGCCGTTTGTCGCCACTTCCGTTCCATTGTACCTTGTCCGGGCCTAGGCGATGCAACAGCGCGCCTGCGACTCCCTCCCGCCGCGGCGGGGCTCTCGCCCCTCGGGGGCTGGTCAACGGTCATCCGACTGGTCGCCTGGCTCCGCCGACCTACAGGAGCCGACCTGCAGAAGCACCGGGGAGATAATCCGCAGCAGCCGCGTGGGACCGCCCGAAATTCCTGCCGATTCGAACAGGGGTGATGTTGCCGCAACTACAAGTGAATGTTAGATTTACGTTTTCCTGTCCAGACGAACTTGGGAATTGCAGCAGCGCGGTGCTGCTGCGCGTCGGACTTAGGCATCACTATTCAGGTGCCCTTGCCGGCCGCGCCGCGGTGGTTGTGGCGAAAATGGTAGCAAGGGTTTTTCAGGGTCAGCATGGTCAATCGCAACCTCATTCGGTCACTTGAAGACGACACAATCCTCTCCGAAGTGGAAACGCTACTTCCAGAAGAGGAGTTCGATGATCTCCTGCTAGAGAACATCGAAGAACTGGGCCAACAATTCGACGTCAATCAGATTGTCGAAGGCCGCATCGTGGACATCGACGGCGATTACGTCATCGTCGACGTTGGATTTAAGAGCGAAGGCGCAATCAATATCAACGAATGGGAAGGGGACGAAGAACCTCCCAAAGTCGGTCAAACCGTCAAGGTTCTGATCGAGGAGATGGAGGACTCGCTCGGTCCTGCCAACGATATTCACGGAATGATCGCGCTTAGCAAGCGCAAGGCCGAGAAGATCCTCGAGTGGGAAAAGATGATGTCCGAGGTCCAGGAGGGCCAGGTCGTCACCGGAACCGTGACTCGCAAGATCAAAGGCGGTTTGTTGGTCGATATCGGCGTGAACGTCTTCTTACCGGCCAGCCAGGTCGACATTCGCCGCCCCAACGACATCGCGGACTACATCGGCCGCGTCGTCCAGTGCGAAGTCCTGAAGATCGACGAGACGCGGCGCAACATCGTCGTCTCCCGGCGGTCCCTGATCGAGAAACAACGCGAGGAGGACCGCGAACACTTGCTCAACGAACTGGAAGTCGGCCAGATTCGCAAGGGCGTGGTCAAGAACATCGCCGACTTCGGGGCCTTCGTCGATCTGGGAGGGATCGATGGATTGCTTCACATTACCGACATGAGCTGGGAACGTATCGGCCATCCCTCAGAGATGGTTTCGATCGACCAGGAAATCGAAGTCAAAGTCCTGCAGATCGACCGCGAGAAGCAGAAGATCGCGTTGGGGTTGAAGCAAAAAGAACGCAACCCGTGGGACAACATCGAAGAGAAGTACCCGGTCGGCTCGGTAGTCAAGGGCGAAGTCGTCAATGTCATGAGCTACGGTGCATTCGTGAAACTCGAGCCCGGTATCGAAGGGCTGGTTCATATCAGCGAGATGTCTTGGACCCGACGGATCAACCACCCCAGCGAATTGGTGCAGGTCGGCGATGTCATCGACGTGAAAATCCTGGGTGTCGATCCCGCCGGCCAACAGCTCTCGCTGGGCATGAAACAGACCACCGCCAACCCCTGGGACGAAGTCCTCACCAAGTATCCTGAAGGCAGCGTCGTGGTGGGTAAGGTTCGCAACTTGACCAACTACGGTGCCTTCATCGAGCTGGAGGAAGGCATCGATGGCTTGCTGCACGTGTCGGACATGTCCTGGACGCGCAAGGTCGGCCACCCCAGCGAAATCGTCGAGAAGGGCCAGGAGATCCGTTGCAAGATCCTGTCCGTCGATCAGGACCGCCGCCGCATCGCCTTGGGGCTGAAACAGTTGGACGACGATCCATGGGAAACCACCATCCCGGAAAAATACAAGTACGGGACCGTGGTTACCGGAACAGTTACCAAGATCACAAACTTTGGTGTGTTCGTAGGTCTCGAAGAGGGACTCGAGGGATTGTTGCATATCTCCGAACTGTCGGATGAGAAGGTCGACAATCCCGAGGACGTTGTCAAAGTCGGCGACGAGATCGAAGTTAAGGTTCTCAAAGTCGACAAGGACGAACGCAAGATCGGTCTGTCCCGCAAACGCGTCCATTGGGCCGAGGACCAGGAACAGGAAGCCGGCCGGGAGGATTCTCGCGGCCGAGGGCAGGGCGACAGCGGTCGCGCCGCAGTGCAAGATTTGAAGGGTGGCTTGGGATCAGAGGGGCCACTCATCTCCCCCACCTTGGCGGCGGAAGAGAAAGTCCCCGAACCGGCCAAAGCTGCGGAACCTGAAGCACCGCCTGCGGAAGCCGCCGCGGAGCAACCGCAAAGCGATTCCGACGAAGAACAAACCGACTGACGCGGGGGCTCGTTCACAGCGAAACGGGCATCACGAGCAGAATCTCAACGGCGCCAGCCCTCCTCGCGTGGGGGCGGTGCCGTTTTTTATTGGACCCGCCCCGTCTCGCCCATCGGCCGTCAACCTCTGCCTCCTCGCAAAAGGGGGCCAGGCTCTGGCTCGATCAACGAACCGGGCTCCTCTAGTCTCCCAACAGAGCGAGCCAACTATCCACAGAACCAGCCTCGATGGGGCTATTTCTGTTCACGGAATGTCATGAAGGCCGCGTAGAACACGATCGCCGAGGCGACAAGGAACAAAACGTCGGTGAGAACGCTGGCACCCTTCAGGGGCGCCGATAGAGCCATCCCAGACATCGCCATGACCAAGTCGGCCAGGAAAAGCAGGAAGACCAGGACAGCGGCCACCATCCCAATCAAACAAAGTACCTTCGGCATCAGCCAACCTTTTTGGCTTGTGGCAGACAAGTTCACCGTTACGCCTCAACGAGCGATTTCACCAGGAACACTGCGGCGACCGGACACCGATTCGGTCGCCAATCGGTGACGAGGTACCCCCGGCGCTGGAGCGTCAAAGGCGTAGTATAATCCAACGTTTCGTGATGTCACCTATGTTCCCCACATAACCCGCCTTATGGGGGCCAAAAACCAATTGCTTCGCCATCGTAACCGGAACAACTAGCCTGGATCCAACGCCTGGAGAACGATTTTGGGCACCCCCGAACCAATACTTTCCAGCCCCGCCGTGGTTCGACAATGGCTGCGCGAGCAATTCCAGACCGTACGCAACTGGGCTTACTTCGACCATGCCGCCGTGGCCCCGATCCCGGTCTCCGCGCGAGCCGCCATCGAGCAGTATGCACAGGAGGTCGCCGAATCGGGGGACGTGCATTGGCCCCGGTGGTCCCGCGAGGTGGAAGCGGCCCGCAACGCAGCATCCAAGCTGATTAACGCCGAAACGCAAGAAATCGCGTTGATTCCCAATACCACATACGGTGTCAACGTCGTGGCCGAGGGATTTCCCTGGCAGCCCGGAGATAATGTCGTCGTCCCCTCCAACGAGTTTCCCACGAATCTGCTGCCATGGAAAAACCAGGCCCGCCGCGGTGTGGAAATTCGCGTTGTTCCCGTTCCGCCCGGAGGTCGCGTCGATGCTGACTTGCTGGCTCCCTATATCGATGCCCGCACGCGTGTCGTAGCAGTGAGTTGGGTGGGTTTTGCCAGCGGATTTCGCATCGACATTGGACAGATCGCCTCGTTGGTCCACCAGCGCGGGGGGATGCTGTTCTTGGACGCCATCCAGGGACTGGGGCCATTCGCCCTGGACGTGCGGAACGAAGGTGTCGATTTCCTGGCCGCCGACGGGCACAAATGGCTGTTGGGGCCCGAGGGAGCCGGTTTGTTGTACATTGCGCGCGAGCACCTCGATCTGCTCCAACCGCTGTGGATCGGTTGGAACAGCCTGGCGGCCCAGGGCTTCGATCCTGCCGCCGACGAACTGAAACCGGACGCCAGCCGATACGAAGGCGGAACCTACGCAATGGCTGCGGTGCTGGGATTCTCCGCCAGCCTCCAAGTGTTGCTGCACGCGACCGCCGATCAGGTCGCAGGTCCTGTGTCCGCAGCCGTACTAGAAAACGTCGCTCGGATCGCCGAACGTCTCAGTCGCCAGGGATGTACGATCGAATTGCCCCCGGAGCAACACCGCAGTGGTATCGTGCCGGTGACCTGGGAGGGAGCCGATGCGGCAGCCCTGACGTCCGCGCGACGCGCCCTGCTCGGCAGCGGTGTCGTTACCAGTGTTCGCGGAGGGCGGTTGCGGATCAGCACGCATGCATACAACAATGGCGATGACATCGATCGCCTGGCGACCGCCCTGGAGGAATTCCGGCGCCGTTGATCCCTTTGCGTCTGATCCCGCCGAGTCCCGACACGCTAAGGCATGCTGGATCGGATGCGCGCGGAGGCTCCTACACGTGCGGCACCATCGCGGCGTGCACTTGCCGCACCTCCTCCCACTGAACAAATTCTCGCATATGGATCCGCTTACATGTCCACAGGATCGCGCATCGCCGTTTACACCGGATCGTTCGATCCCGTCACCTTGGGGCACCTCAATGTTATCGAGCGGGCGGCAGGGTTGTTCGACGAACTGGTAATCGGTGTCGGCATCAACACGGAGAAACGTCCCTTGTTCGATCCCCAGGAGCGAGTGCAACTCTTGCAATCCGTTGTACAGGGGATGTCCAACGTACGGGTCGAGATGTTCGATGGACTGGCGGTACAATTCGTGCGTCAGTGCGGCGCGCGAGTCATGGTTCGCGGAGTGCGTCCCCTGACGGACATTGCCGGCGAATTCACCATGTTGATGGCCAACCGCCAACTCGACAGCAGTGTCGAGACCGTATTCTTGATGGCGGACGAGCACTACGCGCACGTATCCAGCACGCTGATCAAACAGATCGTTCCACTGAGCAACGACGACATGTTGGCTCGATTCGTGCCAGCCGTGATCATTCCGGCGCTGCGTCAAAAACTGGCCAGCCCTCCGCCGCAGTGATTCCTATGCGCGATCCATCCGACTGCCTCGCTGAGCATCAACCGGCACGCCAGGCCGCATCGCCCCTGCTGGCGCAATGTAGTCTGCGACCGCACGATCCGTTTGCTGACATCGCGTTTCAGCGCGCCACTGGTTCTCGAATGTGGGATCACCAGGGCGATTGCTGGATCGATTTGACGTGTGGCTTTTCCGTATCCAACTTCGGGCACGCACAC
>RFIQ01000040.1 GCA_003695565.1 Planctomycetota bacterium
GCTAGGATCGAGCGACGGTTGGAACGCTTGCCCCACTTGCTCCTGGCCGGCAGCGGCATCCATGGCGGGGGAGTGCCCAAATGCATAGCCAGCGGCCAGGCGGCTGCGGCGCGATTGGCGAGAAATCTGGCGCGAGAAAACGGACGTAACCTGCATTCGCAATGGGATGATTCTTGGAGTTCCAATCAGGAGGTCACGATATGATCCGCTACATGGCAATCATCGAATACACTCAACAAGGTGTTGCATCGATCAGCGAATCTCCGGCTCGGGCACGGGCGTTTTGTCAGCAAGTCGAAGCGGCTGGCGGCAAGGTGCTCGGACAATACTGGGCGCTGGGCGAATTCGATGGATGCGTGCTGTTCGAAGCCCCGGATCAGCAGACGGCAACCCAATTGCTGTTGGGCCTGGCCAAGGCCGGCAACGTGAGAACGCGCACCGTCCAGTTGCTCGATGCGGCCGAGTTCGAACAGGCGGTGAGCAACCTTTAAGGGTGATGCTACTGGGCCTTGCGATAGCGTTTGAGTTTGCGATCGAGGGTCGAACGCTCGATTCCTAGCAACTGCGCTGCCTGGCTCTTGTTGCCTTGCGTATGTTCCAGCACGGCCAGGATATGGCGGCGCTCGAGTTCGGCCAACGGCATCGGTTCAAACGATCCCGCGGTTGACGTGCCAGCGGTAGTTTCGTCTCCCCGCAGCGAGGAGATGTTCAAGTCCTCTGGCAGAATTTCGCTGTCGCGTCCCAATACGACCGCTCGCTCGATCACGTTCCTCAATTCGCGGACGTTGCCCGGCCAGTCATGGGCAGTCAGAATCTGCAAGGCCGCAGGGGAAATGCCCGAGATCTTCCGGTTGGCGTGGGGGCGGAACTGGTCCAGGAAGTACTCGGCCAGCTCCGCGATATCCTCGGGGCGGTGCCGCAGGGGAGGCACCTCGATCTCGACGACGCGCAAGCGGTAGTAGAGATCCGCGCGGAAAAGCTTCTCGCGTACCGCTTGTTCCAGATCGCGGTTGGTCGCCGCCACGACTCGCACGTCCACTTGGATCGGTTTGTGGCCGCCCAGCCGTTCGAACGGCTGGCCTTCCAGCACACGCAGCAGTTTCGCTTGGAGTTCGACCGGCATTTCGCCGATCTCGTCCAACAGCAACGTGCCCCCATCGGCCGCCTCGAACTTGCCGATCTTACGGTCGGTGGCCCCGGTGAAGGCACCTTTTTCGTGCCCGAACAATTCGCTTTCCAACAGAGACGGTGCCAGGGCCGCGCAGTTGAGGCAAATCATGGGCCCATCGCGGCGCTCGCTCGCGTCGTGGATTGCCCGCGCCACCAACTCCTTGCCCACCCCGCTCTCGCCCCGTACCAACACCGTGGCGGACGTGGGGGCCGCTCGCACGATCGCTTCCCGCACGGCCGTGATCGCGGAACTCTGTCCGACCATTTGGGCGCCGCCCCCGAGTTGCTGGCGCAATTCGTCGACCTGTCGCCGGGTGCGTTCCAGCGAACGCGCCAGTTTCAGATTCTCCTGCTGGCGGTGCAGCGCGATGGAAAGATTGTCCGCCACCGCCACCGCCAGTTCCAAGTCGGCATCGGTCAACATCCTTTCCTCGCCCGCCGAATACACATGCAGCAATCCGAACACTTCGTCGGTCGGTCGACCCGGCCCACCCGCAGTACCCGCCGCCGGGCTATTCGAGCGAGAATCTGGCACGCGCCGCCGCAACGGGGCGCAAATCACCGATACGACTTCGCGAGCATCGGACGCATGGATGACCGACAACTTCGAATCGCTGCCTACGTTGCGCGCCAGCACGGCCTGGCGTTCCCGCAACACCGTATCGGCCACGAAGTCGCTGACCATACGGTACGTTCCACCTGGTCCGGAGTGATGAGCCAGCAAGCGGACGTTGGACATGCCGGTGGACTGACCTCCGCGTCCCGTCCCCAACAGCAACACCCCTCCGGCTTCCACTCCCAATCGTTCCAGCAAACGATCCAGGGCCACCTGAGCCGCTTCGCTGGGCCGCTGGGTTTGCACCAGGTCGAATACCAGGCGGTAAAAGAAGTTCCACAGTTCGTCCTTGGCCTTGGCTTGCGTAGCGGCCGAAATGCCTCCAGCCCCCGAGCTGGAGACGGCCGACCATTGCGAATGGTTCCTCCGACGCACAATCGACTGAGAACCCGCTTGGGTGAGATGGGACGGGTCGGTGACGGGGCTGTCGATCGGTCCGGGGAGGCCGCCGGACAGGCTGTGGGTGAAAGTGATAGCTCCGCCCCCGACCTGGATTACTTCGCCATCGGCCAATCGGTGGGCGTCGGGAATCGGGCTGCCGTTGACCAGCGTCCCATTGCGCGATCCCAAATCGCGCACGACCCACCCCCCATCTGTGGGTGCGATTTCGGCATGCCGACGACTAACGCGCTCATCCCGGACCACGATTTGGCACTCGGAAGACCGACCGATGGTGACCGTTTGGGGTGGAACAATCCGGAGAATGTCGCTCCAGCGATTACCGAATTGGATTATTAGATAAGCTGGGGAACCTGTTTGTTGCATTGGCGTCGAATGCCAAGTATTCTGAAGGAAGCTTTTCTCGTTAACCTGCCAGCCTCAATCATAGCCGTTTGAGCGCGGAGCGCGCCAGGCGAAAGTGAATCTTCTCCGGAGACAGAGAATGATCGTCGGAAAATTGTATGCACGCGGGGTACTTCGCGTCGCCCTTGTCGGACTTGCTCTCTTCGCCACCCTGCGAATGCTGGAAGGCACGGCCCGGGCCCAATTCGGATTCGGTTTGCGGGGCAGCGCGGTCGGTGGCGTGGCCATCGACCCCACCGGAACGGTGCGCACGGCGTCGGTCGAGGAACGCACCGGTTGGCTCAACCAGTTGCGGCAAGCCGTTCGGGAGCCCGACGGTGCGCTCGCCAAGCAATCGAGTTTGCGGATGGTCTCGTTGACCGGTTTGCAACAGGAAATCGCGCGGGCCATGCAAGAGGATCGCCCGCTCAGCCCTGAAGTATTGTACCTGGCGGGCCTGCAACGCATCGAGTACCTATTCGTTTATCCGGATGCGCACGACATCGTTGTCGCGGGACCGGCCGAGCCCTGGGTCATTCGCCAGGACGGCTCCGTGGTCGGGCAGCAAAGCGGCCGTCCGGTCTTGCAATTGGAAGATCTGATCACGGCGCTACGGACCGTCCCCGCGGCTCGGCAACATCCCATCAGCGTGTCGATCGAGCCGACCCCCGAAGGGCAACAGCGTTTGACCCAACTGCTCAGCACGGTACGGACCGGACCTGGTTTCGACCCCGCTCGACTGGAAGCCGCCATGCGTGAAGCTTTCGGTCCTCAACTGGTCAAGCTATCCACCGTCGACCCCACCACGCGCATGGCTGCCGCCCTGGTCGCCGCCGATTATGAAATGAAACGGCTGGCCATGAACCTGGAACCCGCACCGGTGCCTGGTTTGCCCAGCTATATGGAAA
>RFIQ01000446.1 GCA_003695565.1 Planctomycetota bacterium
ATACACGACCACCGTTGCCTGGACCAACGTCCTGCCGATCGCAGCATCGCATCGCGAAATGCCCTCTGATCCGAGGTTCTTGTCTGCACTGCTTGAGATCCTCGGCCCGCCGGGGCCCATCGATTGAATGGTATGGGACGAACCAGCCTCTCAGGAACCGAGGACCTCGGACTACTGGGGCAAACGCACTCAAGCAAACCCAACGCTTCGAACTGCCTGCCATCTTTGGAAGTAGTGCGAGCCGGAACGAACAAGCCCGAAGTCCGGCGCCGCCCGATGGTGATCACTGCCAGCAAATCCGTCGGTTTTGAGTCAAACTGGAACCGGTTTCGCATCAAGACGGCGTTGTTTAGGATAGGGCGGCGGAGAAGTTGCCTGCAAGTTTGGTGCCTGACACGACTCCCCATGGCAGGATGGAGCCATGGACAATACCGAATCGCAGGAGAGTGGAATCCTCGTTGCCCCGCTCGAAGGAAACGCAATGGAACCAGAGAGTCCCAACATTCCCGGCCCGAATCCGTACGCTGCCTCAGCGCACTGCGACAGTGGCGTCACCCATTCGGCCCAGCCATTGCCGACATTCGTCACAGTCATGGCAATCGTCAGCCTGATCTTCTGCTTGCTGCGGTTGCTGATCGCCGGAGCTGGAGTCGTTGGGCTGGTCATGATGCATCAGGCGCAGGCGTTCGAGGAGGCTGGCCTGTCTCGCATTGGCATGTACCTGGAAGTGATTAGCGGATTCGGGATGGTCTTGTTTGGCATCCCAGGCAATCTGTTGATTCTGTTGAAGAAGCCAGCGGGTTTCTATCTGGGGTGGTTGCTGGTGGTGGCAACGCTAGCTAATCTGGCCAGCGGGTTGATTCAGGCCGCCGGCATGATGGCAGGAGTCGGGCTGGACAGTCCCGAGGGAATCGGCATGCTCATCGGCGCCGGTCTTACGGTCGTTCTACGCGGCACAATTCTTGTCCTGTACATCTTCGCTCTGGTGATGTTCCGGAAATGGACAACATCCCAACGCGCGCGCGCCGATCAGATTTTCTCCACCCAGTGAGCTGGGGAGAAGGCAACGTTCACAACGAGCATGCGGCTGGAGGCGAGAAAATGGATTCCATCGAGTCGACGGCCTGTGACGGGTATACCGAGATGATGGGCCCAGTTCGCATTTTCTGTCGAATCGATGGCGCTGCGACCAACAAGCATTTCAAGGCGTAGTTAGACTAACGGTACGAATACATCGCCTGTGTCACCCCGGACGCGGGGAACTGAGTACGACCTGCTGATTCATGTGCTAATTCCATATGGGATCTGCGCCATGTCGATGATTCCCGCTCCTATTGGTCAATCACTTCCCCCGTAGGCAGAATACGAGGGGGCGATTATCTTGGGCTGGGGAGCCCCAGAATCGCCGGTGGTTGGATGGGGTGCTGGTCTACATGGAACCCGCCGTTGGTGCCCCAGACCGCGTTTAATCTTTGCATTTTCGTTGTCCGCACAGTCGGATCGAGCCGCATGCCCGAAACTGAGCCTCAAACTCGTCTAGCCACCGTCCTTCGCACGTTGTTGCTTTGGCAGCGCAGCGACGCGACGAATGCCGAATTGCGACAAGCCATCCAGCAGTGGCTGCGCGAAACCGCGTCAGCGGCGGAGGCGGATCGCATCGAAAACGGAGCCAGCGCGGACGTCTTGATCGACACGGTAGTACGCCGAGCCTTGGTGGAGCACCAACTGACCGCGACTGGAGACGGAGCGACCAGTCCACAGCGCGATTTGGGCGCTGCTACAGGGCGCTCAACGGCGAGGGCTTCCACGCAGCCAATTGCCGACAGTACTCGGACACCTGCGGCGTCTACCTCGCAGTCCCAGCGAGTTCATGCCGACGGTGACGAAGATTTTGCGGAACCGATCGGCTGGGATTGGTGGGGATGGTACTACTACCTGGACGAACAAATCTATGCACTGTCGTTGGGGTTTCTGACGATCGGCCGAATATTCGGAATGGTCGTAGTGGCTGGGGTATTGGCCGTGTTTCTGCTGGTGCAACCAGAGCGTGAAGTCATTACCAGCGGAACGACGACGACGCAGTCCGGCACCAATGTGCCGGAACTGATCATCATCGGCTCTGAGGATGCGGCCGCGGATCAACCCGCTGGCGCGTCCCAGGACGCAGTGGAAACGGACGTAGCCGGCGATGAATCGACCGAGGCCGCAGCGGCCGATCAGACAGGGGCGGCTACGGCGACTCTGGATGAAACGCGCGCATCCCCGCCCGGAGAGAATTACCAGCCGAGGGAGTTACCCGATTTCTCGCCTACGCGTCGTCGGCCGTCGTTGACGCAGATCGTTGAAATGTTGAATCGTCGCCAATGGGACCGGGCTCTCGAGGCCCTCCAGCCATGGATCGACGATCCGGAGAGCACCAATTATGCCGATGCGCGGATTCTGAGAATTGCTGCGTTGATGGAAAAAGCCGACCACGAGTCCAGAGTTACCGCTTGGACCGAACTGGCAGCCATTCCCGAGTCGCAAGCTGATCGGCTGTGCCACTTGTTGACAGCGTACTGGGTTGTCATGGCCGATCCGCAAGACATCGAGCAGGTCGAGCAATCCGAGGCGGCAGCTCGACCAACCGCCGTATCCTGGTTGCGGTTGAAGGATGAGGAGCGCGTCGCGGAACTGGAGAAGGAGTTGACGGAAAACCTCGGCGGAAGCCCTAGCACGCTCGGCGAGTTGCTGCTGTTGGCCACGATTCACGAGAAAACGGGGCAATCTTCTGTCGCCCGTGTCGAGTACTCGGAGCTGCGCCGCCAGATCATGGGGTTGGAACCCGAGCGATCGACCATCGCCCAGAACTGGTTGACCAACTTACTGCGAACGCGGTTGTTGGTGCACATCGACGGTATTCTTAACCGACTGCGCAGCGAGGAATTGCAGCCCAGCTAACAACCTCCTTCCGGCTGCCCATCCCATCCGCAGTTAATGCGTGACCGGGACCAGTTCGCCATCCTGGTACAGCAGGCGTTTGGGGCCTCCCTCGACGTTCGAACGTTTGTCCAGGAATTCCGTACCGGGGGGAATGACCACGGAGGACAACGAGAACACATCTGGGCTGACCTGTACATTGGCTTCGAATTGGGTGTACTCCACACTCAGTTGTCGTGAACTGGCCGCTGATGAGGCGGTATCGCGAGCTGCCGAACTGACCGTATTTACGAATCGTTGTACAAAAAACACGTCCCCCCGTTGCTCCCACTGCAACAAGTAGTCTCGAAACGGCCTGGCTTCGCCGTTGCGGATCGAGCTGACTCGTCTGAGGTCGTATCCGAACTTATCGAGAAACGTCAATTTGATAAAGTACGTCGACTTCTGGAGAATTCCTACGAACCCGCCGCCGTCCAGGGGGATCACGCGCAACTCTCGGGGGTCGCTACTGTCCAAGTTGATCGCTTGGGACCACAGCGTTACGGGATCTTCGAAGGGGAACCCCGCCGCACGAAGAACCGCCAAGCGAGCGAACCCGAAATAGATTTCCCCGGTGCACTGGCCCGCACGAAACTCGACGCTGACCAGCTTGTCACCGTCATAGACAATGACTTGTTCGGTCAAGTCGGACGGAGTCCAGCGCCGGAAGTCTTCGTCTAATTCACCGGCGGGGCGGACATTTTCCTGCAGCCGCACGTTGTGCGCCAAATGCACTCGGAATTTCGGTCGGTCGTAGAAGAACTGGATATCGCTGTCCAGCGCGGTCACCGTGGGCTCACCGACCTCATCGATGCGATACGTTAAGCGGCCCGACCCGTATGCCGATTGCAAGCGGCGAGCGTTTTCGTCGCGGCTTCGCCGCACGCGCTCCAACAGTTCAGCTACTTCCTGCGGACCGATTGCGTCAGCTTCGGTGCGAGTGGGCGGCAGGGCGGGGTCGACGGATGATTGCCCCAGGGCCGCTGCCGCTACCATCCACCCCAGGCAGCAAAACAGCCCCCGAAACAGGATGCGCCGAGCGGCGGAATGCCCCGACTGGCGTCGGCGAGGCATGCCAGTTGCGTCGGTGCGAGGCCGTCGCGCCGCGTCGCTCCCCGGACTTTCATCGGGCGTGTGTCGAATATCGGCGCGCGGCATGAGGACTCTAGCGGGAATTGGAAGAAACTCAATAGGAACTGGGACGAGCGACACCAACGACATCGTCATGGTAGATTATGACCTCATGGCAACGCGAAATAAAGACGCGTCACCTGCGGGCAATCTTATCCGATCCGCCAACGTCCAGTGTCAGAACAGGCCTTCCCATGCAACGCACCGTTTTGTTTTGTCAGCAACTCCAGAAACGGTGGCCTTGGTGCCACGTCGTTGGCTACATATTGCAGTGGAACGGGCGTCGCCTACCTCCGGCGGGTATGCGAACGACCGTTGCAATTACCAGTGTGCTGGCCGCCCTGATGCTCGCGATGCACGCTCGAGCCCAGGATGATCCGCGCGAGCCATCCGCCAATCAAGAGGAATCTGCATCTGCGGCTTCGGGGGCCTGTCGGTGCGGCCAGACCATGGAGTGGGTCCAGTTGGCGCCTCAGGGAGCCAAATTCGAGTTGGCCGATTCCGGACGCCGGTTTGTGCCCTGGGGATTCAATTACGACCACGAAGGCGATGGCCGTTTGCTGGAAGACTACTGGGTCGACCAGTGGGACCGCGTCGACTCTGCCTTTCGCGAGATGAAGCAACTTGGGGCCAACACAGTCCGCATCCACTTGCAATTCGGCAAATTCATGGTTTCGGAGGACGTTCCCAATGCGACCAGCCTTCATCAACTGCGGCGACTCGTCCAATTGGCAGAGGAGGTAGGCATCTATTTGGACATCACGGGCCTGGGGTGCTACCACAAGGCGGATGTCCCTGCCTGGTACGACCAGCTCGACGAGCCGGCGCGGTGGGCGGCACAGGCCGCATTCTGGCGCTCCGTGGCCGCCACCTGCGCCGACTCGCCTGCGGTTTTCTGTTACGACTTGATGAACGAACCGGTCGTTCCCGGCGGAGATGGACAGCGGTCAGATTGGTTGGGGCCCGCATTCGCCGGAAAGCACTTCGTTCAATTCATCGCGCTGGACCGCCAAGGCCGTGAGCGCTCGGCGATTGCTCGGCAGTGGATTTCCACGCTGGTCGAAGCCATTCGCCAGCACGATTCGAAGCATCTGATCACCGTCGGGCTGGTACCGTGGAGTCTGGATCGACCGGGTTTGACGTCAGGTTTTTCACCGCCCGCTATCGCTGATCTGCTCGACTTTTTGGCCGTACATGTCTATCCGGAGGCCGGCAAGGTCGATGACGCCATCGACATCGTGCGCGCATTCGCGGCTACGGGGAAACCAGTGGTGGTCGAGGAGACATTTACGCTGAAGTGTGGAGCGAACGATCTGGAGACGTTCATCGACGGGACTCGGAATCTGGCGACCGGCTGGATTGGCTTCTACTGGGGGCAAACACCAGAGGAAATCCGGCCGGCCCAGAGTATTCCTGCCTCCTTGACGCTTAGTTGGTTGGAGTTGTTCCAGCGCAAGACCGACACGATCCTAGGGCACGTTCGCGCGGTGCGCTGCGAGGGCCGCTATCCCGGACACTTGCAGGGCATCTGCGCGACGCCGGAGCACATTTTCTGGAGCTTTACTACCGATCTAGTCAAGACGGATCTGGCCGGAAGAATTGTCGCACGCATCGAGGTGCCGACGCATCATGGCGATCTGTGCTGTCGCGGAGACCGGTTGTACGTGGCCGTAAATCTTGGTCAATTCAACCACCCTCAGGGCCACGCCGATTCCTGGGTCTACGTGTACGACCAGAGCGATCTGGAACTGGTGTCCAAACATCCCGTACCCGAGGTGCGTTTTGGCGCGGGGGGAATCGGTTACCGGGAGGGACGTTTTTTTGTCGTGGGGGGCCTGCCGCCAGGCATCGCGGTAAACTACGTTTACGAATACAACGCCGATTTCGAATTCGCGCGTCAGCACACGATTGCCAGCGGATCCACGTTGATGGGAATCCAGACGGCCGCCTACTGGCGCGGTTGCTGGTTCTTCGGATGCTACGGCACGCCCCGCGTATTGCTAGTGACCGATTCCAGCTTCCGGTTGCTGGGGCGATACGCGTTCGATTGCGCTTACGGCGTCGACGGCACTGCGACCGATCGCCTCCTGGTCGCCGAGGGGGCGTGCGAGAATGGCCAGTGCTGGGGAGGCATCTTTTCCGCGATCCCCGACCCTGCCGCGGGGTTGCGGCGAGCCGAACCCTAACCGCACTGGTGAGACTTTGGCCAGAGATCGGGGAGATGCAAGCAACCGCCAATTTCGTTGCCGGTGCCGCGTGCGATTGCTCGCTGCGCGGCAGCGGCGAAGAGCGTGGTGGATATCCGGCATTCTGGCACGACGATTGCACGGTGCTTCCCTTCGTAGACGCCGGCGATTGTGGTACTAAGACAGCGACGAATTGTCCGTTGAAGAGGAGGGATCGAAATGGTGCGAACAAACAGTTGGATGGCATTGGGTATCTGTGGATTGGCGGTAGCGATGGTAGCGGCACCGCTGGCGGCACAGGATGTCGTGAGCGATGGCCAGGTCGAGCAGCAAGCCTATTTGGGGCTGGGGGTGGCGCCCGTCCCAGAGCCATTGGTGGCGCACATCGCTGAGATTGCTGGAGAGGGACGCGGAGTCTTGGTGGCGGAAGTCATGAAGGATTCTCCGGCTGAAAAGGCTGGCCTGCGGAAGTACGACGTGATCATTCGCTATGGCGACCAGGACGTGTACTCGCCCGAGCAGTTGGTCAAACTGGTTCGCAACGGAACTCCGGGTGAAGGCGTGGTGTTGCAAGTCGTTCGTGGCGGCAAGGTCCTGGAGCTGAAGGCCAAGCTAGCGGGAATCCCCGCGCGGCCCAGCGTCCGGGGGAAACTGGCTGAACGTTTGCCACGGTGGCAATTCCTGCCGGGCCCGCAACAGGGAATTCTGCCGGGATTGGTAGCCCCCCGTCGCGGTCAACGGCCTACCGATGAAGATGCGGCTTCTGCACAGCCGGCGCCAGCTCAACCGGCACGGCCCGGCGAAGATCAGGAACCCGGCAAGACCCCGTGGAAAACCTTCGAATCGATGACGGTAACCAAGTTGGAGGACGGGCGGTACAAGGTCGAAATCAACTACGTTGACGCGGACGAGAAGCAGATCCACCGTGAGTACGTCGGCACGCGCGAGGAGATCAAGAAGGCCATTGATGCCGACCGGGATCTGCCGCCAGAAGAACGGCAGCACTTGCTCCGCACGTTGGATATGCAGGAACGACCCCCTGTCTGGTTCTTCCCGAATCTCGAACTGCTGGAACGCGAACTGTTCAACTGGCCTAACTTCGACTTCTAGCAGGCGAGTAGTAGCAAGCTCGTACCCATTCCATCGGCGGTGGTGTTGCTGAAGCAGCGCCATCGCTTTCTTTTTTCCTCGTTCCGTGCGACATCGTGCGCCGCGCAGGGGCACCACTTTCGTCCAGTAGGGAAGTCCGCACAATGGTGCCCGAGATGAGCCCCGAGGGGCGTGCATCTCCCGAAGTGACGCCTGGTTGTCCGAGTCTGCAGAAAGGAATCCGATGCATGTGATAATGTTCAGTACACGGCCCTATGATCGCGAGTATTTTGAGGCTGCTGCGGCGAAGTCTCCCCATCAATTCACGTACATCGAGGCCAAGTTGAACAAGGAAACCGCGGCCTTGGCTCAGGGGTATCCCGCGGTGTGCGTCTTTGTCAACGACCAGGTCGATGCGGACGTGCTCGAGGTACTGCATGCGGGTGGAACCCGATTCATCGTGTTGCGATGTGCAGGGTACAACAATGTCGATCTCGCCACTGCCGCGCGGTACGGTATGCAGGTGGCGCGAGTCCCCGCATATTCACCCCATGCGGTGGCCGAGCACGCTGTGGCGATGATCCTGTGCTTGAATCGCCGCATTCACCGGGCGTACGTGCGGGTACGCGAAGGGAATTTCTCCTTGAATGGATTGATCGGATTCGACTTGGCCGGCAAGACGGTGGGTGTCGTGGGGACGGGGGCGATCGGCACTGTGTTCTGCAGGATCATGCAGGGATTTGACTGCAAGGTGATCGCCTACGATGTAAAGCCCAACGACGCGTGCCGCGGCTTGGGGGTGGAGTATGTCGAATTGGACCGTTTGTGGGCCGATTCGGACATCATTTCCCTCCATTGCCCGCTGACCCCAGCGACGCGTCACCTGATCAATGCCAAGGCGATCGCGCGCATGCGCCGCGGCGTGATGTTGATCAACACCAGCCGCGGTGCCGTGATCGACACACCGGCGTTGATCGAGGCGCTGAAACGAGGCCACGTCGGCTATGTCGGGTTGGACGTCTACGAAGAAGAGGCCGGAGTGTTTTTCGAAGATCTGTCCAACGAGGTGATACCCGACGATCTTCTGGCTCGCTTGTTGACCTTTCCCAACGTGTTGATCACCGGGCATCAAGGGTTCCTGACCCACGAAGCCCTGACGGCGATCGCGGAAACGACCATCCGCAATCTGACGGAACTGGAAAACCGGGGTACCTGTGCCAACTGCCTGGCGGTGGAGGGCTGAAGGCGCGTTCGGCCAAGGTGTTTGCAACGCTGCGACGCGGATCGGTACGCCGCCAACCCCGGGGAGAGGTCTGGCAT
>RFIQ01000447.1 GCA_003695565.1 Planctomycetota bacterium
CTCCTGGCATGGTCCGCTACGGTTGCAACACCTGTAGATAACAGGCTTCAAAACCGGCGTTTTCAGGCGCTCGCTCGCCAGATTGTGTTGCGATCCGTTCGGTCGCGCTGTTTTCCGGTTCCGCCGCATCTGCCTCGATGCGTCGCCCCAACACAAATACGTCGTTGTCCGGTTCGACTCCGATCGCCCATCGCGACGGGACAAAGATCCGCGAAACCGACTCGGGTACCCCATCGGTAGCCAGATGAACCATCACGGCACTGTCGGGGGATTCCAGTGGCTGCACGTCGACGACCGTTCCCACCAACGCCAGGTGGCCCCCGGGTGCGGCGCCGGCCTCCCAATAGGTTGCGCCCTGTTGGACCAGTCGACGCAGCTCCGGGTGTTGACCGATGCGGCGGGCGATGTCCTCCAACAGGTCTTCGACAGGACGCCGCACCGGAGAATAAAGGGGAATGTCCTCCACGGCCCGGGCCAATTCCATCAGCGTGGCGTACGCCCGTTGTGCCAACTCGCGGCGCCGATCCGCCGTCGTTTGCGGCTCCTGCGCCGACGGCTCCGAATCGTCCGCCGACGCGCTCGACACAGCCTCATTCCCTCGCTCGCTCGCCTGCAGGAATGCATCCAACTCGCTCAGGCAGCGCCGCGCCAAACCAAACACCGTCCCATCTTCCGCCGGGGAAGCCGTTTCCCGCGCGGTCTGGTCAGCGTTTGGCGGGTCGATCTCTGGAGCGTCATGGGTGGTGGTACCACCTGATTCGGCAGCCCGGGGATCGCTTCCGGGTGCCGAGGAATCTCCGCCGTCGATCGGAAACACGTCGTCGAAACGCCGAAAACCGCTTTGCCCGCGCCGCTGCGGACGCCGGGGTAGCGTATCCGCTACGTCTGCATCCGGACCGTCGAACGGATGGTATTTCTGCGGAACGATCCATGGAAGGTAGCGAGCGACCTTCGGACCAGCATCCATTACATCCCGGTCGAGCACCCACCATAGAATCAACAGGGCGATCGGCACGGCGGCAACTCCGCCCAAGACGACTTGGATGATCGACCAGATCGGAGTGCCCTGCTTGCGCCGCGCACGGCGCAGGGCTGAACCGGCTCCCGATCCGATCGCACCGTCGAGGACCAGGGGAGCTTGTTGAGCCCCGTCGCCGGCCACGTCGCTGGCTTCCTCTTCCACGGCCAGTATCTCGACGTCCGCCGGGGCATCGGGCGAATTGGGATCGTACACGACTTTCCAACGAACCAGCTCATCGCGAACCAGCGAATCGACAACATACTGTTGCTCGCAGTTCGGGCACTCGATGGTCGCAGCCGCAGAAGTCCCCTCCGGCAAAACGAAAATCTTCCCACAGGAGGCGCACGGCAGCAGTTGCATTAGATCGGTACCTGTTGTTTGTCTGTGGCGATTTCGCCGGTCACCGCGGTCCCTAGATTCCGCCAGGGACTGGCGGTGATCACTCCGATTCGATGTTCAGCAACCGGCGGGCACTAGCGACCAATCGATCCATGGCGAACGGCTTGCGGATATAGTCCACGACCCCCAGCAACTCGGCGTACTGTTGATGCCGACTCCCTTCATTACCAGTGATCATGATGACTGGCAAATCGGTATTGCCTTCCCTCCGCAGTTGCTCCAGGACGAGAAATCCGCTGCGTTTGGGCATCATCATGTCCAGCACCAACAGGTCGGGTTTATGTTTTTCAGCCATGGCCAGGCCCTCGTTGCCATCGCGGGCTACCGCCACTTCGAACCCCTGCGATTCCAAGGCGTAACGAAGCGCTTCGGTGATTTCCATGTCGTCATCGACCACCAATACGCGCGGGCGGTCGGAGCGCTGCTGGCTGGACGAACTCTCCATGATGTTTCCTCGATGCACTGAGCCAAATTGGTTCGAACCGGTGGGAAAATGTCAGGGTTCCGGTCTGCAGGATCTGTCGGACGGCATTGCACGACCCCTGGATTGGGGCCATTATAAACAGCTTATAAACTCCACGAATGCGTCCTGAAGCCTAGAATAGCCGTTTTCGATGGCTCGCCCCACGCGTCCCAGCTTTTTCTCCTTCGTCATCAGGACCAGGTCAGCACGTGACTGAAATACTTTCCGAACCGAATCCAGCCGAGTTGGAACGTCAGATCCTCGACTATGTGTACCACCCCAACTACGTTCCACAAAAACCGAAAGGCATCCACCGGGGGCTGAAGTTACCGCCGGACTTGTACCCGGCCATACGGAAAGCCATCAAGCGATTGGTCCAGAAAGGGCAACTGGCATACGCCTCCAACCACCTCGTGATCCCGCCGGAACAAGCGACCGGCGATCCCAAACTGACCCGCGGCACCTTTCGCCAGGCCGCCGCCGGGTTCGGGTTCGTCCGCCCTGTCCCCACCGGGACGCTGGGGGCGGTAGATGATATCTTCGTGCCGGCCCACGCAACCGGATCGGCCATGGAAGGCGACCTGGTAGAGGTACGCATCAAGCGCAGTCGGCGCGGTGGCACCGAGGGAACGGTGGTGCGGGTCATCGAGCGAGCGCGGCGCCAGTTCCCGGGCACTTTTGATATCGTCAACGGCCAACCGGTCGTGTGGTTGGACGGCGTGACGGTCGGCTCACCGGTCACGGTAGGCGATGTCCGCGGATTGCCCGTGGAAAAAGGGGACAAGGTCGTCATCGAAATGGTGCGATTCCCCGATGGCACCTCCCCTGGAGAAGGGGTGATCTTGGAGGTGCTCGGTTCCAGCAAGAATCCGGCGGTCGACACCCTGGCCGTGATGCGACAATACGGGCTGGAAGATGAATTTCCTGAGGAGGTCATCGACGAGGCTCGTCAGCAAGCCGACGCCTTCGAAGAAGGCCGCATCCCAGAGGGCCGCGAGGACTTGACCAATGTCCCCACCCTGACCATCGACCCGGTCGATGCCCGCGACTTCGACGATGCCATTTCGTTGCGCAAGAACGAACACGGGCACTGGGAACTGATGGTGCACATCGCCGATGTGGGGCATTTCGTTCGCCGCGGTACAGCGTTGGACGAGGAAGCCAAGCGGCGCGCGACCAGCGTCTACCTGCCGGATCGGGTCATCCCCATGTTGCCGGAGGTGATCAGCAACCATCTGGCCAGCTTGCAGCCGAACAAGGTGCGGTTGACCAAAACCGTCCTGATCGAAATGACGGAATCGGGAATGGTGCTCCACCATCGCGTATTCAATTCGGCGATTCACAATGATAAGCGTCTGACCTACGAACAGGTCGATCAGTACTTGGAGAACCCCCAGGCATGGAAGCGGCGGTTGACACGGCCGATCTGGACCCTGCTGGGCGACATGCACACCCTGGCCATGACGCTGCGCAAGAATCGCCGCGAAGCCGGATCGCTGGAATTGTTCCTGCCCGAGATCAAGATCGAACTGGATAAGAGCGGCAAGGTCAAGGGAGCGAAAATTGTCGAATACACCGAGAGCCACCAGATCATCGAGGAATTCATGCTGGCGGCCAACCGGGCCGTGGCCACCTGGTTGGACGATCTGGAGATTCCCTTTCTGCGGCGGGTGCATCCGCCGCCCGACTCCCACAAGTTGAAGAAACTGACCGATTTCGTCCGCAATCTGGGCATCGATTGCGGCAACCTGGAGGACCGATATGAGATCCAGCGCGTGATCGACCAGGTCCGTGGCAAACCAACGGAATACGCGGTGAACTATGCCATCCTCAAATCGCTGAGCAAAGCCGTGTACCAGCCGGACATGGAAATTCACTTCGCGTTGAACTTCAAACATTATTGCCACTTCACCAGCCCCATTCGGCGGTACCCGGATTTGCAGGTGCATCGTACCGTGGACCGGATCCTGCACGACGAACACCCCTATGGCGACCCCATTCCCGTCCTGGCCACCCTGGGTCACCATTGCTCCGATCAGGAACAAAAGGCGGAAGCCGCCGAACGGGAAATCACGAAGATCAAATTGTTGCACTTCATGAATAAGAAGATCGGCGAGACCATGCCGGCGGTGATCACCGGCGTCGTCCCCGACGGTCTGTTCGTGCGCGGAACCAAGATCCCGGCGGAAGGATTCGTTCCTATCGACTCGTTGCCGACCGATCGATATCGCTTCACCCGACAGGGGCACGTCATCGAAGGGTTCCGTGCCGGCAATCGATTTCGGTTGGGTGATGAGTTGACCGTAGCGATCGAGAAAGTCGATCTGGGACGCCGAACCCTCTTGCTGCGCATCATCGCCAACCACACAGCGCAGCGGGAGGCTGGCACCTCCCCATCGCGTGAGCGGAAGGCCAAGCCCAGTCGAAAAAAAGGGACGAGCAAACTGAGAGCCAAACACGCGGCGGTGAAGAAGCCAGCACCGACGACCGGCACGCGCTCCCCATCCCGCGAGAAGAAAAAATCCGCTGCTGCGGGCAAGTCATCAAGCAAGCAACCTGCGCGAAAAAAGGCCAGCCCCGGCAAGGCCGTCCGCAAGAAATCGCCCCGGCGCAAACGCAGCACTGAGTAGCCCGCCGGTCCCCGGCGGAACTGCCAAGCGTCGCCCGTCGGCTCAGCAACCCCGCCCCGGCGCAAGCTCCGTCAGAAATGGCCGGTCGTGGCAATTCCCGCGCGTGAGAGGTCCGCCTGCGCAACGGTTCGGGAAGCGGCTAGCAGGACGTCGGTTCGGATCACCGCACGCCCTCTCAGGTAGCGCCGGGCAAGACCAGGTCATCGTGGACGCTTTCCACCAAATCGACCGTGATCAATTTGCGATCCTCGGCGTAACCGACCATCAAGGCCAGGTCGCACAACCGGTTGATTCGACGAGGTATCCCCTCGGTCAGCACGTGGATGCGTTCCATGGCCGTCACTGCAAAGATATCGTCCGCATCGGCTCCCCCCGCCCGTACACGATGCTGAATATATCCCACCGTTTCGTCGGGCGTGAAGCGAGAGATGACGCACTTGACGGCGATCCGTTCGTCCAGGGATGGAAACCGCTCGAGCTGGGACAGAAGAATCGGGTGACCGGACAGAATCAATGTCCAAGCCGCCTCGCAATCGTTCTCGCCGGCTCCGAGATTCAGCAGCAGTCGCAACGTTTCGAACACACCTTGCCCTTCCAGCAAATGGGCTTCGTCGACCACCACGATGGGATGCAAACCGTCTTCCCTCGCGCGGCTCAATGCTTGCTCGAACCGGAGCAAGTCGGCCGCCACGCTCGGCGTGCCGCTCTCTTCGCCGCCGACCAGTTTTTGCACCAGGTAGTGCACAAACTGATCCGCCTTCAATGCCGGAAACACGATCTGTGCGCGCGGTTGATAATCCGATCCCAATTGCTCAAGCATGCTGCGCACGACTTGGGTCTTGCCCACGCCGTTGGCCCCGCACATCAAAACGGCGCTGCGGCGGTTCTCGATCGCATACCGCAATTGCAGCATGGTCGCCTGGTGCGATTCGGCCGGATAGTAGAATTCCTGAGCGCAACTGTTTTCGAAAGGCCGGCAGGTCAGTTTCCAATGTTCGCAATACATGAGCGAATCCTTGTTGATTGTTCGCTGCACCGACTGATCGGTCGGTTTCGGTCGCGCCACGCAATTCTCATCACCGCCCGACTAAGCGGCAAAGTTTTCGACCAACCCGATCGACTGGATCCCGCAACGCCGCAGGCGGCGAATGCACGCCTCGATCCGCGGCGCCTCGGCTGCGCGACGGTCGACAACCGTCGCCACGGCGTTGATCATCCCTTGACGCCCCAAAGAAGTCATCAACGAACGGTCCGATTCCATGCTTCCCACATCGACGATGACCAGGTCGAAACTGTCGGTCAATTGCTGGAACATGCGCACGATGCGGGGATCGAAGACATCCAACTCCGCCGGCGGCACAGCAGCCAACAGGGGCACCAACGTCACCTGATCGTCGATACTATGGACGGCTGCATCTTCGACCGACATGTCCTGGAGCAAGGCGGTCTTCCAATCGATTTCGATTTCCAGGTTGGCTTGCTCAGCCAGAGTGGGAGATTCCAGATCCGCGTCCACCAAAGCGACTTTCAAGCCATACACCCCGGCCAGCATGGCCAGGCAGCAGGCCACAGTACTGGTTCCCATTCCAGATCGAGGCGCGGTAACGCCCAGCACTTGCAAACCATCCTGGCATGATTGACGCAGATTGCGGCCCACGATATCCATCGTCTCATAGTGATCTCGGAGCAAGCGCGTGCAAACCTCCGGCCAGGGTATGCTATCGACTTCCCAAGCCGGATTGAACACGCGTCCCTTCATCTTTCGCAAATGCTCCTCCACCTGCAACACCTCCGCTTTCACCCCAGCGGCCCCAGGAACGTGTTCCTGACGTCCCTCCATTTGCTGGGGAGCATCATGCCGAGCAATGTCTTGTTGCGCCGCACCGTCCGGTGTCTGCAACTGCGATGGGGAAGGGCCTGCCGTGGTAGCTTGAGGTTCTCGCCCGGTCGCCGCATCGCCGGAGGGCGAGGAAGCATCGACCCGCAGAATCTTCCCTTGCGCCTCGTGTCGACGGGCTAGTTTCTCCATGGCTGCCCGATAGCTCTCTGGCGACAATGCAGGGCCGGCAGGGGCATCCAAACCCGGCGACACATCTCGGGGTGTGCGGTGCGTTCCGCTGGACGAAGCCCGAGAAGCCGCAGGCAGCTCACCGCGCATCCGCCCCGGGGCGTTACCTGGTGCAGACTGTTGTCGACGGGCATCGGACCGGGCGGAAGGCTCTTCCGCAGGCCCGGCTGCCGCGGCGACCGGGCTTTGGTTGGAATTCGGTTCCAGCTCCCCGGCCACCATGGCAACGACCTGCGTCGCGAACGCTTCGTTCCATACCAGCAAAGGCGAGGCAGGAGCGTGGACGGCATCATCAATGGCAACCTGTTCGACGTCCGTCTGGTTGTCCCCTGCGTCCTTCCCACCCGGCGCGACCATGGCCGCCGCGTCCAGCACCCCGTCCGTGCCGGTGGCCAGCACCGATTCGAGACTGCCACGCCGGGAATCTCCCAAATGGGGTGCGGGGATCTCAGCCGAGGCGCCATCCTGGCGAATCCGCGTGTCGCCGGCGGACTCGCTGTCTCGCGCTTGGCCTGCATGGTCCTTGTTGTACGCCTTGATAAAAGCGCGATTGAGACTCTTGGACATGCCCGATTCCTATACGCGATGTAGGTAAAGTTCCACCGGCGACTGCCAATGCAATAAACTGCTGCAGATCACCGATTTTGCGACGCCGGCTCTTGGTATCGATTTCGTTTTTCGGCCAGTCGGCGCGACTGGCGAAACTCCTGATAGGCGCGCAGCAGCGCGTCGGTATTGTCGTCCGGTGTGGCGGTAGCAAGGATCTGCGACCCGGCCTGTGAAACTGCGGCTGGTTCGGGGTCGGTTGTGTCAACGGCCGGTGGCTGCGTCAGCACAGCGGCCAATTCCGCCGCGCCGGTGTCCCGGACCGTTCCTGCAACCGAGCCGAACAGGTCGTTCTGCGCCGGCCGAGCGCCTTCCTTCACAACGGGTTGCTCCAAGGAAACCGTCAATGACTCCGCCTGCTTGGGCGCATCGTCCGGGGAAGTAACGCTACCGGGATCGAGCACCAGCAGCCCGCCTTCCTGGTCCGCTCCGCCCGCCATCCCGATGGCAGTGCTAGTGGGTGAGTGCGAAGGTTGAGGAGTCGGGCTCTGCGTCCCACGGGGATCGGCTGCAGCGGTTTCGATAATCAACGATGCATCGGTCGCGTCCGCTGCATCAGGTAGTTCCAATGCGGAATCGGTCTGGCCGGCGGTCAAACCCGCCTGATCGGTTGCGAACCGGCCCCCCAGAGCCGCCTGGGAACCGGCGGATAGCCGATCCTGGTGCGTGGATGCGGCCGATGGCGAAGCTGTGGAATCGGTTGGACCGCTGGTCGTCGACTCCGACCCCGCCGCGATGGCGTCCGGCGGCACCAGCCCATCGGCAGCCCTCTCCGCTTGAGCAACGCTTGCTTCCAGTCCTTCCACATCGGGTATCGGGATGTCATCGACGCCCGTCGGATCGACGCCGAATTCCGCCAGTAAACTCGGCTTCGGTTGAGAAGTCCGATTCATGGCGATCAAGGCCAGCGTCACCAACACGATGATCAACAGAATTACCACGACGCCGCTCGACCAGTGGTCCCACCAACTGGCCGCAGGCAGCGGTGCCACCTCGATTGCCCCTCTCGCCTGAGCCGGCGACGGGGCGGCGGGTCGGCCACCTAACCCGATTTGTTCGGTACCAACTGCCGCTTGACCTCCCGACGTTTCACCCTCGTGGAAGGGGGCATCCGGGAACTGGTTCCGTGCGTGGAGGGCAGGACCGGAATCGGACTCCGAATGTCCATCGGCGGGTCGGCCTCCGGAAAGCTTTCCCCAATGGGGCGCAAAGTCATGGGCATGTGTGTGATAGTATGCCGACTCGCCGGCCGGCAGCGCAGATTCCAGCGACTCGCGCGGCGCAGAATGCGCGTCGGTTCCCGTCGCCGTAGCGCCGGGCACGTCGACTGCGGGCAAACGAAATAGCAAAGGGACGGACCCACCCTCTGCACCTGGCCGGACAGTCGCGTGGCGAGGGTGAGGGGTTTTGGTACGTTTGTTGGCAACCGATCTGGCCATTGATGCCGTCCTCTTATCCCGTCCTCGGGTGAATCCGCGTCCCGTACCACTTCCGACTGACGGCCCGAAAGGGCTTGGGCCGTCTCAGGGTTGATACGTAGGCAATTTCCATACTTCAAATCAAGAGGTTTTGCGTCGCACCGGGAGGCGAGCCGGGTTGGACCGATTCCGCCACGTAGGCGCTGCGAGCACTTCGTCCATCCTCGCTCTTCTGCATTTCGTTGCAGGTGCTCTCCCCTTCCACCGGCAGTGACTCAAACACCCTCAGGGGGCAACTGCGCGTTTGCACCTCGCCGGCGGCGGGTACTTCCCGCTATCCTGTATCGGTAACGGAAGTAACGGTCTTGAGCATTTTGCGCATTGGGAAACCAAGGAAAAATACACAGCCTAGGAAGCGTCAGCGCAGCGTGGTTTTGCTCGGGATTCAGGTTGACGCCCCATCCCACCGCATCAATAATCTATTCATCCGGATGAACGGATGCAATTCCTGGGAGGCGCGGTTGGAAACAGGGGAGGCGGCTGGGGAACGCGAGGGCAAGAGCCCGGATATACCCCGGGATATCGCCCCACCTGCCGCGTGCAAAGGACGCTGGGACCGGACCGGGACGTAGAACGAACTGCCACAACGCACTGGATCGACGCGGAGGCCCTGAAATATCGATGTTGAAGAACTCAGCAAGTGCGGATCAGATCCGCCAGCTCCTCGAAGACCGCATCCTGATCCTGGACGGAGCCATGGGGACGATGGTTCAGCGGTTGGGGTTAGACGAAGCCGGCGTACGGGGCGAGCGCTTTCGCGACCACCACAAGGACCTCAAGAACTTCACCGATATTCTCTGTTTGACGCATCCCGAGAGCGTAACCGAGATCCACCGCCGGTACTTGGAAGCTGGCGCTGACATCGTCGAAACGAACACGTTTGGCGCCAGCCCTGTTGGTATGGAGGAGTTCGATCTGCCGGACGAACTGGTCCGGGAGATCAATTTCGCTGCCGTGCAGTGCGCGCGGAGAGCGGCCGACGAATTCACGGAACGAACACCGGACAAACCCCGCTTCGTGGCCGGGAGCATCGGGCCAACGGCCAAACAAACGGCGATCAGCACGGAGGTTGACGATCCCGCATACCGCAACACAACGTTCGACATCATGGTCGAATCGTATTATGCCCAGGTAGCCGCCTTGGTCGACGCCGGTGTCGATTTGCTGCTTCCCGAAACGGTTATCGACACGCTGAACCTCAAAGCCTGTCTGTTCGCCATCAGTCGCTATTTCGAAGAGTCCGGCAGGTCGGTACCGGTGATGATCAGCGGGACGTTCGACTCGGGGGGGCGGACGTTCGTTTCCGGACAGTCGATCGAGGCGTTTTGGACGGCGGTCAGCCATTTCCCCATGCTGAGCATCGGCATGAATTGCGCGTTGGGTCCGGAGAAGATGAGGACGCACATCGCGGAACTATCCCAGGTCGCATCGGTACCGATCAGTTGCTACCCCAACGCCGGATTGCCCAACGAAATGGGGCAATACGACTTGGGTCCCCAGGCCATGGCCGAATTGGTGGGCGAGTTTGCGGCATCCGGCTGGGTCAACATATTGGGGGGTTGCTGCGGCACGACTCCCGATCACATCCGGGCGATCGCCGAGGTGGCTGGCCGGCATCGCCCCCGCACGCCTCCGCCGCCCTGCGTGTACACGCGGTTGAGCGGTACCGAAGCGTTGGTACTCCGCCCCGATTCCAATTTCCTGATGATCGGCGAGCGCACCAACGTAACCGGCTCCCGCGCCTTCGCTCGGCTGATTCGCAATGAAAAATTCGAAGAGGCGGTGGAGGTCGCCCGCAATCAAGTGGTCGGCGGAGCCAGCGTGATCGACATCAACATGGACGATGCCCTGCTCGATGGTCCGCAAGCCATGACCCGTTTTCTGCGGTTGATCGCCGGCGAATCGGATATCGCGCGCGTCCCGGTGATGATCGACAGCAGCAAATGGGAGGTCCTGGAAGCGGGACTGAAGAACACCCAGGGGAAACCGGTCGTCAATTCCATCAGCCTCAAGGACGGCGAGGAAGAATTCTTGCGGCGGGCCAGGTTGATCCGTCGCTACGGCGCAGCGGCTGTCGTCATGGCGTTCGACGAGCAAGGGCAGGCTGTTGACAAGGACCACAAAGTTCAAATCTGCAAACGCGCCTACGACCTGCTAACCCAACAGGCTGGTTTTCCACCACAGGACATCATCTTCGACCCCAACATCCTGACGGTGGGTACGGGAATCGAAGAACACAATGATTATGCCATTCACTTCATCGAGGCGGTGCGGGAGATCAAGCGAATCTGCCCTGGCGCCAAGGTTTCGGGTGGCGTCAGCAATATCAGCTTTTCGTTCCGCGGCAACGATTACGTGCGGGAAGCGATGCATGCAGCGTTCCTGTACCATGCGGTCCAAGCCGGATTGGATATGGGAATCGTCAACGCCGGACAGTTGGCGGTTTACGAGGACATCCCTCCCGAACTGCTGGAGCGGGTGGAAGACGTCTTGTTCAACCGTCGCCCCGATGCCACCGAGCGGCTGATCGAGTTCGCGGAAACGGTCAAACAGAAAGGCAAGCAATCGCCTACCGAAGACCTGGCATGGCGGGATCAGCCGGTCGACCAGCGACTCAAGCATGCTCTGATCCACGGAATTGATAAATTCATCGAGCAGGACGCGGAAGAGGCCCGACAGCAATCCAGCCGTTGCCTGGATGTCATCGAAGGCCCCCTGATGGATGGGATGAGCGTGGTCGGGGACCTGTTCGGGGCTGGCAAAATGTTCTTGCCGCAGGTCGTCAAGTCGGCCCGCGTCATGAAAAAGGCGGTGGCCTACCTGACGCCGTTCATGGAGCAAGAGAAGGCCGATGCCGGAGTGGCCGAACAGCCGGCCCGCGCCAAGGTCCTGCTGGCCACGGTCAAAGGCGACGTGCACGACATCGGGAAGAATATCGTGGGCGTCGTACTGGCCTGCAACAATTACGAAGTCATCGACTTGGGTGTTATGGTTGGTTGCGATGCGATTCTGGACAAGGCCGTGGAAGAGCAGGTGGATGTGGTGGGTCTCAGCGGCTTGATCACCCCCAGCCTGGACGAGATGACCTTTGTGGCCAAGGAAATGCAGCGGCGGAAGATGAACGTTCCCCTGTTGATCGGCGGAGCGACCACCAGCGCCAAACACACCGCGGTCAAAATCGCTCCCCATTATGATGCGCCGGTCGTGCATGTCTTGGATGCATCGCGTTGTGTCGGCGTCGTGGAACAACTTTGCAATCCCGAACGCCGACAATCCTTCGATGCCGAGAACCGCCGCCTGCAATCCGAACTGGTATCCAGTTTCCAGGCCCGCAAAGCCACGCTGGTGCCCTACGCGGAAGCACTCGCCAAGCGGTTTCAAACCGACTGGCAATCGGTGGACATCCCCCAACCATCCTTTCTCGGCCCCAAGGTTCTTCGCGACATCCCCTTGGAGGAGATCATTCCCTACATCGATTGGTCTCCCTTCTTCATGACCTGGGAGCTGAAGGGCAAGTATCCGCGGATCTTCGAGGATCCGGCGGCGGGTCAGCAAGCGCGGGAATTGTTCGACAACGCCCAACAGATGCTCGAGCAGATCGTACAGAACCGCAGCATCCGGGCGCATGCCGTGTACGGATTCTGGCCCGCCGCGTCCCAGGATGATGACGTGTTGCTGTTCACGGACGATCGACGCGATGCGGTCCTGACCACGTTCCACTTCCTGCGGCAACAGTGGCAACGGAAAGGGCAGAAGGAATTCCGTTCTTTGGCGGATTACATCGCTCCGCGCGACAGCGGCCGCCGCGACTATTTGGGCGCCTTCGTGGTGACGGCTGGCGATGGAGCCGATGAACTGGCCGCCGAGTACGAGCGGCAGCAGGACGATTACAATGCCATCCTGGTCAAGTCGCTGGCCGACCGGCTGGCAGAAGCCCTGGCAGAAATGCTGCATCGCCAGGCTCGCATCGACTGGGGATATGGTCGGCAGGAGCAACTCAGCGCCGAAGAGCTGATCGCGGAAAAGTATCGTGGCATCCGTCCCGCCGCAGGCTATCCGGCCTGTCCCGACCACACGGAAAAACGCACCCTGTTCGAGCTGTTGGACGCCGAGTCGGCGATCGGTGTCCGGTTGACCGAATCGTACGCCATGTGGCCCGGTGCCAGCGTCAGCGGATTGTATTTCGCACATCCCCAAGCGCGGTACTTCGCCGTGGATCGCATCACCCAAGACCAGGTCCAAGCCTACGCTCGGAGGAAGGGAATGAGCCTGCGAGAAGTCGAACGATGGTTGGCCCCCAACCTCGGTTACGAAACATGACCGCGCGGCGGCAGTGCCCGTTTCCCGTGCTTGCGTTTCACCCCTGATCACGGATCGGAAGAACCGCCGTTCAGGCGGAACGGGCACGGCAAATCGACAACGGCGGCTGGCCTTCGGGCTGATGCCGATACCGCGAACAACGCGGCGATGCGGGTGCAGGAACTCGGGTTGCCGTTCGGCGAGGCTTTTGGATAGGATCCATCGGCAAACCATCGGGTAGGAGCTGGTTCGCGCGGGGATCGTGACGAGCTCCAACTGCACCAATCTAAGGAAGGATGCATGATGCGATCCACTGGCACAGGAGGGGCCGCGATTGCCTTGGTTATCGGAGTATGTTCAGGGGTCTGCTTGCCAGGCTGCCGCGGCCCTTGGAATCTTCAGCGCGGGCAACAACCCGATTTTCGCAAGTTGATCGAGATCGAACAGCGGCAGGATAGTGGACACGCGGCTGCCAAACGTTCGGTGCCGGCCGCCGCGCAGTCGAAGCCGGCGGCCAGCGATGCAGCCTCGGTACCCCCCGCATCCTCGGCTGACCAACCCACCGGAGCCGCTAAACTCAGCCCGGAAGAACAGCTACTGGAACGCATTTCCCGCGCGATTCATAGTCC
>RFIQ01000006.1 GCA_003695565.1 Planctomycetota bacterium
CAGTTCGAAAGCGCCGCGTTCGGCCTGTACCGCATTTGCCCCACACCGTCGCACTGGAAGTCACCGGCCCGGACACCAAACTAGCCGCTGCCTTCGTCTTTCCACCAGCGGCGACAGAGGCCGGCGGCAAAGAGAAGGGAACTTCCGGATTACAGCGAGTTGCTCTCAAGGACTTGCAGGTCACCGATTGGCAACTGACCGGGACCTTTCCAGCCAAAGAGCTCCGTGACGACCAATCGGGACGAGCCATCTTGCATGCCGTACCAGTGCAGCGAGACGCAATCCTGGAATTGGAAATCACCATCGTCTGGCCCGACGGGTCGCGGCAGGTATTGACCGGCCGCCGGCGGTCGGAGGACGCGTCGAGCGATCGCCTCGAATCATCCGACGCCGACCAGGCCGCACAGGAAGAAAAAGCCGACGGGGAGGCGGACAGGGGCGCGTCGCAGGACGGCGCTGCACCGACCGAGTCGGACACCCCTGCCGAACGGTCCAGCGAAGAATCCACCTCCCGGTCCTTGGACGTGGAAGTGGTGTATCCGCTGGGGGTGTACGGTCGTCGAGCACCACCGGCTCAGCCCGAGTGGCTGGTCATTCGCCGCGTCACGATTTGGACCTGCGGCCCCCGTGGCGTGCTGCGCAGTGCTGACATGTTGATCCACAACGGGATCATTGAGGCCGTGGGGCGCAACCTCAAGGCCCCCGACAGTGCGGTTGAAATCGATGCCAAGGGAAAGCATGTTTCGCCCGGCATCATCGATTGCCATTCCCATATGGCCACCGACGGAGGAGTGAATGAATCGGGGCAGGCCGTCACGGCGGAAGTTCGTATCGGCGATTTCATCGACCCGAACGATATCACGATTTACCGCCAGTTGGCCGGTGGGGTGACCACCGCGAACATTCTGCACGGTTCGGCCAATCCAATCGGAGGGCAGAACCAGGTGATCAAGCTGCGTTGGGGAGACAGTGACGAAGCGATGAAAATGGCCGAGGCCCCGGCCGGAATCAAGTTCGCCTTGGGCGAGAACGTCAAGCAGAGCAATTGGTCGCAGCCCACCGGCCGGTATCCGCAGACGCGGATGGGCGTGGAGCAAATCATGCGAGACCGCTTTGAAGCCGCCCTGCAGTACCGTGACGCCCAACGGCGTTGGGAGGAGAACCATCAGGGACTGCCACCTCGACGCGATTATGAACTGGAAGCGATCGCGGAAATTCTCGAAGGCCGCCGCTGGATCCATTGCCACAGTTACCGCCAGGACGAAATCCTGACCATGTTGCGTGTGCTGGAGGATTACGGCGTGACGATCGGATCTCTGCAGCACATCCTGGAGGGCTACAAGGTCGCCGATGCCATGGCCCGTCACGGCGCGACCGGCTCCAGTTTCTCCGACTGGTGGGCCTACAAATTCGAAGTGTACGATGCGATCCCGTACAACGGTGCGTTAATGCACCGGGCTGGTGTCATCGTTTCCTTTAACTCCGACGATGACGAATTGGCACGCCATTTGAATCACGAGGCCGCGAAAGCGATCAAGTACGGCGGAGTTCCCCCGCAGGAAGCCTTGAAATTCGTGACGCTGAATCCGGCTCGACAATTGCGCATCGACCAGTGGGTAGGGTCCTTGGAGCCAGGCAAACAGGCCGATTTCGTGATCTGGAGCGACTCGCCTCTGTCGACGATGTCCGCATGTTTGCAGACTTGGATCGAGGGCCGCAAGTACTTCGACCGCGAGGAAGATCTGCGACGGCGCGAGGACGACGAGCGTCTGCGTCAGCAGTTGATTCAACATGTGATTGCAACCGGAGCGAAGCCACGGCCGGGACCCGACGATAGTGACCCGTCCTATTGGTGGGCTCGTCACGATGAGTTCTGCCACCACCGCCACGATGAACACGATCACAGCGAGTAGCTTCACCATCGGTCAGCGATCGCCAGCGATCGTTCGCCGGACTGCGTCGCCCGTCCCATGGTTTCGGACCTGCGCGACGCATGCACCAAGTCCACACAGATTTGATTCGCAGGGGTTGATTGCGTTTTCCCGACTGACATCTCGATTGCAACTGGCAAATTGGAATACGACCATGCTTGGACAAGTCTCGCGACGCACGTTATTGCTTCTGGCAACGCTGGCGATGTTGGGGGGGCAATTCACTCCCCTGGCTTGGGGCTCGGACCAAATCCCCGGCGCTCCGCAGGACCACCCCATCGCCATCCAAGGGGCCACCCTGCATACCGTCGCCGGGGAAACTATAGAAGCAGGAACGATCCTGTTCGAGAACGGCAAGATCACCGCGCTCGGCCGGCAAGTTCGTTTGCCAGAGGGCTGTCGCACGATCGATGGCCGGGGAAAACACGTATACCCGAGTTTGATTGAATCGTACTCGGACATCGGTTTGGTGGAAGTCAATTCGGTTCGAGGATCACTGGATCAGCGAGAGACGGGGGAACTGAATCCGGCCGTTCGGGCTGCGGCCGCATTCAATCCGGATAGCGAGCTGATTCCCGTCAATCGGGCTAACGGGATTCTGTTGGCGGTCACGGCCCCCCAGGGCAGTCTGTTGGCCGGGCGGTCCGCACTGATGATGTTGGATGGCTGGACGTGGGAGGACATGACTCTGCAACCAGACGTCGGCATGCACGTAAACTGGCCCCGTTCGGCGGACCGCCTCGACCACTTGCAAGAGATTTTCGATCAAGCACGACGCTATCGTCATCAACGGGAAGCGGATTCGTCCTTGCCACGCGACCTGAATCTGGACGCGCTATTGCCGGTGCTCGACCGGGAGATGCCCTTGATCGCATCGGCTCGTCGATACGAAGAAATAACGTCGGTGGTGTCCTTCGCCTTGCGCAATGATTTGCGTTTGATTCTGTTGGGAGGCTACGATGCGCCGTTGTGCGCGGAACTGCTGCGAAAGTACGACATTCCGGTGATCATTTCAGGCGTCTATCGGCTCCCCAGCCGCAGGCATGAACCGTACGACGCCGGCTATGCTCTGCCCAAACAGCTTCTCGATGCAGGCATCCGGTTTTGCATTTCGGCCGGTGGCAGGTTCGGCGCCAGCGGCATTCGCAACCTTCCTTACACTGCCGCGGCTGCCGTCGGATGCGGTCTTCCCCAGGAAGAAGCCCTGCGGTCGATTACACTGAGTCCCGCCGAGATTCTGGGAGTGGCCGACCGGGTCGGATCTTTGGAACCAGGAAAAGATGCCACTTTGTTTGTAGCCAGCGGTAATATCCTGGAAACGCCCACACAGGTGATCCACGCATTCATTCAGGGACGGAGGGTAGATCTGTCGAGCAAGCACACGGAGTTGTACCGCAAGTACTCGACCAAGTATCGTCGCCTGGCCAAGGAGCAGGAGTAATCCCTGGCGTCCCGCCGCCGGATGGACCGGGATCGACACCACCCGGCAGAGACAGTTGGTCCGCGCGTGTCCCGTTCCAGCAAGCCAACCTGGCGCTGAGAGGCCGACGACCTGTCCCGTTCAGATCGTGGGCGGCAAAGTCCAACTGGAGTCGTCCGGGGGCGACTTTTCCGCGATTGCTTCGATGCGGAAGACTTCTTCCAGCAGGACGCGAATGTCATTGCTATACTCGCTGGCCAAATCGCCGAATACCAATTGCCGATGGAACTGGGCGGCGCCATCCTCGAGGAGTTCGGCCGCTTCGGCATTGGGAAACCTGCGCGTGGGGTCCGGCGCAATCAAGCGACGGCAGAAATTCATCAGGTGGTTATTGCAGGACACATCGGGCGGCAAGAATTCACCCAGACGCTTGGGCAATGTTCGCTTCTCTTCCAGCAATTTGCCGTAGTCACTGTCGCTGGTGAAGCTCGACTTTCCGGCGAGCATCTCGATCAGTACGTACCCCAGACTTGCCAGGTCGCTGCGCGGCGTGCAATGCGCACCTTCGAGTATTTCGGGTGCGGCATACGCCGGAGTGCACGACCGGCTGGGAGGTGGTGCATCGACTTCGAAAGCGGACCCCATGTCGATCAGCTTGGCACTGCCCGTCTTCTTTAGCATGATATTCGCGGGCTTGATGTCCCCGTGCACGATGCCCTGGCGGTGCAAAGCGGCCAGTGCTCCCAAACAGTCGCGAACAACCGCAACCGCAACACCAGCTTTGAAGCGCGTCTGTTCCGGTCCCCGGGTAGCAATCACGCTGTTGATGTACTGCCATCGCTCTGCCGAAGCTATTTTTTCGATGAGCTGCAGGCGGTCCGGGTTGACCAGTTGCCTCAGGTCGATTCCATCGATCCATTCCATGACCATGATCCGAATGCGATTCTGATCAACGAAGTCCTGGACATCGAGCAAATTGTCGTGCTGGATCATGGCGATGCGGGATGCGACGCGTGCCACTCGCTGCATCGCGGTGGCATATGCATCGGCATTGGCAAACCGATCCGGACTGAACACCTTCATCGCCACAGGCTGATTGAAACCGTCGGCTCCTCTCCGGGCACTCAGATAGACGATCCCCTGTCCCCCACGCCCCAATTCACGTTCGAACCGATGATAGGTGGTCCACTGGACCCGCCGACTGCTAATCAACGAATCGTACCGTTTCGCCAATTCGGCGCACCCTTGGCGTCGCGTAGGGTCATGCCCGGGGGCGGGGCGCGTGCCACCATCATCCATTCTGGTAGTATTTGACATAAGTGCCGCAAGGTGTGGAAACCAGGCCAAAACCGATCCCCAACTATACCCGAGGTCCGGCGCACCGACAATTCAAGTCGCTTTGGGAGCTCGGCGAGTACGGCTGGCCGACCAGGTACCCGTTTTCTGATTACTCGTTCAATGCCTTTTCGACCAATGGCACCAGGCGCCTCACATCAATGGGCTTGGGGAGAATCGGATAAGGTTGATCTCGAGCGATCGGATCGAATTCCGGCTGCATGGCATGCGCAGTGATCATGATCGGACGGGTCGACGGAGACACCTGCCGCATCCTGTCCAGCAAAGCCGCTCCGTCCATTCCCGGCATTTTGTAGTCCACCAACGCCACTCGGTAGCGACGTTGCTGAGCCATTTCCAGGGCGGCAACGCCGTCGCCCGCGACATCAGCTACGTACCCGAGCTCCGCAAAAATATCGCGCAGGTTGAGACAGATATCTCGATCGTCATCGACGATCAACAGGGCCGGCGGCTCGTCTCCACGCATCGGCAGTATTTCCTGGCTGGGCATCGAAACTCCCTCAGTCTTCCTTGCATCCTACTCGGGAAATCGTTCAGCGGGCAAATCTAACATAAAAACGGTCCCTTGACCCGGGGTACTTTCGAAACTCAGAGATCCGCGGTTGCGCTCTAGGATCGCCTTGGAAACAGCCAACCCGAGTCCAATTCCCCGGGCTTTGGTGGTAAACAGAACCTCACCGATCCGCGATTGGATCTCGGCTGGAATTCCGACGCCGGAATCGGCGATCTTCAGTCGGACGCAGTCACCGTGTGGCGACGCTGAAATCCGGATGGTCCCGCCATTGGGCATGGCGTCCCGAGCGTTGCGAATCAGGTTGCGTACCACGATCGCGATTTGCTGCGGGTCGACCAGGACTGCCGAGCTGCGATCGACCGACCGATCGATTTCGACTTCGATTTTTTTTTCCAGCGTGACGCTGCTGACCGATTCACGAACCAGCTCACCCGGCGCAATCGGCTGCCGGTCTGGAACCGGCAATCGAGCCACGTCGGTCAGCGCGCTCACTACGTTGTCGATCAGGGTAACCTGACGGTCGATGCGCCGCAGATGCTCGTCGATTTTCTCCGGTGGTGCATTGCGGGCGTGCAACAGGAAGTAAACGGAAGTCTTGATGACATTCAAAGGATTTCGGATTTCATGCGCGATCCCGCCTGAGACCTGACCCAACGTCGCAAGCTTCTCCTTAGCCACCAACTCCATTTGCGCCCGCTCCAGCTCGACAGTTCTCTCCGCCACACGACGTTCGAGCTGCTGATTCAGTTCCTCCAGCGCGCGTTGCGTTGCCTTCAAGTCGCTGATGTCTCGCACGATTCCAGCAAATTTTCGCTCCCCGCCATCCCAGTATTCGCTGACCGCAAGATGGATGGGAAACTCCGTGCCATCCTTGCGCCGGGCCACGATCTCCCGCCCGACGCCAATGATTTTCCGTTCACCCGTTTCGACGTATCGGCGCAAGTAGTCATCGTGCTGCTCTCGATGGGGAGAGGGCATCAAGGTGGAGACATTCCGACCGATCAACTCGTCGGGCGAGTAACCGAACATGCGTTGGGTCGCTGGATTGGCTGATTCAATCACGCCCCGCTCGTCGATCGTGATGATCGCATCGACGGCCGTGTCCAGAATTGCTTGCAGTTTCTTCGTGTTGTCGGTCATCGAACCTCGCAGGTGGTGCAGGAAGAAATCCGTAACGTCTGGCGGCCACGCTGCCACGCTCGTCAATGGAGCCGGCGCCACTGGGACGATCGTCAACGGGCGGTCGAGCTGCTTGGTTTGCGCGACGGAATCTCCATCAGGATGCGTGCGCCCTGTTGATACTGTGGATCGATGGAAATCGTACCTTCGTGTGCTTCGATGATACGGTGCACGATGGCCATTCCCAGTCCGGTCCCGGTTGGGCGCGTAGTAAAAAAAGCGTCGAATACGCGGTCTAAGGGCGTGTCACCGAATCCAGGCCCGTCGTCGACCACTTCCACCACCAACCGACCCTCCGCGCTCGCCGGGTGCACAGAGACGGTAATGTGGACTTCCCCCGCATGCGCGCTGACCGAGTTCTCGAACAGATTGCGAAACACCTGCTGCATCCGCATGGCATCGACTGAGACGGGGCGATTCCACTGGATGTCTTCCTGCAGGAGAATCTTGCGATCTGGATGCATGCTGCGAACGGTCTCCAGCGCCCGATTCCACAGCGTCGGAAGATGCTCGGTGGAACGTTCCAGATGAATGGGGGCCGCGAACCCACGGACGGCCTCCAGCAGGCGATGCAAGTCCTGTGTGGCTTGGGCGATGGATCGCAAGTCGGCTAGAGCTTGAGGGTTGTCGCCCAGTTCCAATTCCAGCAGATCGGTCTTGGCTTGGATCCGCTGCAGCGAATTGCGGCTCTCGTGCGCAAGCGCCGCCATGGTTTCGCCGATCACCGCCAACCGCTCGTTTTGCAAAGCGCGGCGCTGGGCTTCGATAATGTCCGTGATGTCCAAACCTACGGCCAGCACCCCGGTCGGTGCGCCATCCAGGTCCCTCAGCAACGTATTGGACCACCGCACATATCGTTCCGCGCCGTCCTTGGCCAACACGGCGTTAACGATTCCCCGCGTCGTTTTGCCATCCAGGGTCTGCTGGAAGACGCGAGTCAATCTGGGGACCTCGGCCGGTGGCACCATCTTCCCAAACCAATCCCGTCCTACAACCTCCGCCTGCTTCCAACCGGTAACCTGCTCAAAGTACGGATTGCACCGCTGGATCGTCCCATCCGCACCAAGCACCAGAACAATCGCTTCAGTCGTATCGATGACGCGTTCGGCGAATTCGTGTTCCTTATGCCAAGCGCGCCACATCGCCTGGCGTTCGAGCAGGCGGGAGACGCTGGCGATCAGGGCCTCGGGGTTCACCGGCTTGAGCAGGTAGTCCGAGGCTCCCTGCCGCATGGCTCGAATGGTGCTGTCCAGGTCCGCATAGCCAGTGATTACGATGACACTCGCATCGGGAACGACTCTTCGCAATTCCGGCAACAGCTCGTCGGCCGAAGTGTCGGGCAACCGACGGTCGAGCAGAATGATGCGAAACTCGGAGCATTCGGATAAGATGTTTCGGGCTGCCGCCGCCGAATCGGCTGTCCGTACCAGGCAGCCAGCCATGCCCAGGATATCGACCAGATTAGCCTGCGTATCGTGATCATCCTCGATGACCAGAACTGGAACGGGCTCGCTTTCCGTTTCGAGGGGAGGAACTGCTGTCATCTTGTTGGGATCAATCGTGTCAGCGCCAACTGAAAAGGGGCACCGTCGAGGCACGCAGGCAAGCCCTTCGACGCATTTCCCGCCGGAGCATTGGTGCCGCGTGTCCGCCCATGCTTTTCGGGGTTCCCGGGGGGTGGGCAAGGGCGGGGGCTGTTTCTTAAATGTATCAGATCTCTGGCCGTCGGCCTGCCACCTCGGTCTCGATTTCCGCTGTGGCCGGTCTTTAGTGCATACCACTCAGACGTACATCGCCCGCTCTTCCTTGCGGACGCTGACAAACGGCGGAAGCTGGCGACAACAACCTGGGAACGCGGTCGAATCGCGCCAAAGTCGCGTCCATAGCTTCGTTGGAAATCGTTCCTCATCGCAATGCCCCTGCACGAACCGGCAACAAAACGGTATATTGCCTCGGTGAGCCGCCCAGAGAACTGCATCCCATTCCTCGCGGACGTCGCTACCCTCGCAGGGAACAGGCGTCGCTGGAGCTTTCCTGGCGGCGTCCCGACCCCCGCAACAAAACGGTGAACAATGAGCGGAGCCAGTTCCAGTTTTTTCCTGCGCCACGAATTCTTGATCCGCCGCCTGCATTCTCTCAGCGGCCTGATACCGGTGGGAGCCTATATGGTGATCCACCTGCTGGTGAATTCGACATTGATTAATGGGCCAGGGGTCTTTCAGGCCAACGTACATAAGATCCACGTGCTCGGCAAATTCTTGCTGCCGGTAGAATGGGGATTTATATTCCTGCCCATCATCTTTCACGCCGTCGTCGGCGTATGGATCATCCGTTCCGGATCTCCCAATCACGACCATTATCCGTACGGTGCCAACTGGCGATACACGCTGCAGCGATGGACGGGCGTGATCGCCGCGGTGTTTATCTTCTTCCACGTCTTCCATCTGCATGGTTGGTTTCACGCCGATTGGTGGCTCCGCAACGTTGCGGAGCCGTTCGGTATGGCTCAGTTCCGTCCCTATAACGCCGCCAGTTCCTTGGCGCTGGCCATGCGGAGCTATGTGTGGCCGCCGTTCTATTTGATCGGCGTTCTGGCCTGTGTCTATCACTTCGCCAATGGCCTGTGGACCATGGGAATCACTTGGGGATTGTGGACCAGCCCCGGCGGCCAACGCCGGGCATTGATCGCGTGCAGTATCGTCGGCATTCTGTTATTCGGCGTCGGAGTGACCGCGCTGGTGGCCACCCAGCTCACCGACCCGCGGGAGGCCAAAGCCATGGAAGACCGGATGTACGAGCAGAAATCGGTTACCGGCGAGATTATCCCGAACGAACACAAACGCCTGCAAATCGAAACCATACCTCTCTCTCCATCCCAACAATCCGCTGCCGAAGAGATGTCCGCTCCCTAGCGGTCGGTCCCGCCGTTGGATGCATGGTGGCACTCAGGCAACGTTTTGTATTTCAGTTCAACGCATTTCGCGAACAACCAGCGACCTCACTCACAGAACTCAAGAAGCGTCAGCATGGCAGAGAATCAACGCGTCGTAGTCATCGGAGGTGGGTTAGCCGGACTTTCGGCCACCATGAAGTTGTGCGAACTGGGTATCCCAGTCGATCTGATCAGCCTGACTCCAGTAAAACGATCGCACAGCGTGTGCGCTCAAGGGGGCATCAACAGTTGCAACGACCAAACCAGGCAACTTGGCGATTCCGAATGGAAACATTTGGACGACACCGTGTACGGCGGAGATTTCCTGCAACATCAGCCGCCGGTGAAAGAGATGGCCTACTGGGCTCCTAAGATCATCAACTTGATGGATCGCTTGGGGGTGACCTTCAATCGAACCTACGAGGGTTTCTTGGACCGTCGGCGATTTGGAGGCACACTTTACAAACGCACGGCTTTTGCCGGCGCGACGACGGGCCAGCAACTGCTCTACGCCTTGGACGAACAGGTACGGCGCTGGGAATCAGAGGGCCTGGTCCGCAAGTTCGAGTTTTGGGACTTCCTCGGCCCCATTCTGGATGACGACGGCCATTGCGTCGGCGCCGTGGCCCAAGACCTGGTGACGATGGAGATTCAATCCTTTCCGGCCGCAGCCACCGTCGTTGCCTCCGGGGGATGCGGTTTGATCTTTGGCCGATCGACGATGAGCGTTTTTTGCAACGGATCGGCAGTCAGTCGATGTTTTCAGGCCGGCGCCAAGTATGGCAATCCCGAGTTCATCCAGGTACATCCCACGGCGATTCCTGGTTCCGACAAGTTGCGTCTCATGAGCGAGTCGGCACGCGGGGAAGGGGGGCGAGTTTGGGTACCGCGCAAGCCGCAGGATCCGCGACCTCCGCGGGAAATCCCCGAATCAGAGCGGTATTACTTCTTGGAAGAACGCTACCCTCAGTACGGAAA
>RFIQ01000448.1 GCA_003695565.1 Planctomycetota bacterium
AATGTCCATTTCTCCCGATGGTCCTGTCAGTGGGGAGAACTGTGTTCAGCCCACTAGGCATGTTCGGCAAACGGCCGCGACGAATCTGTGTCGCCCGGCACAGTACCGCCTGAATTCCGGCGATTTCCTTCGCTCCGTGCCGCGCGGCCGACCGCCGGCTGCGCATCAGGATGAGGCCGTGGAGCCCAACGCACCCCGGCTCAATCGACCGCCAGCCAAAGACGGCGACCGGCACGACAAGCTTGGGCGTGGAAAAAACGGGCGATCCCTTGTAAGGCCACTGCCGAATCCGCGTCATGGATGATAGAGGAGGGCAGAGCTGGAACGCGTGGTGTGGACATTGCCATGCCGGTATTCAAAGTTACTACTCGAGGAGACTTACGGATGGGCCTGCGGATTCGGACAAGGTTCTTAGGAATTGGGTTGTTTGCCGTGTTGGTGGGGAGCGTGCTTGCAGGGCTGGCCCTGCGCCAGCCGGCTGCTGCGGCGGACATCATCGTCGGAGAGACCGTGGGGGCGTCGCAACGGATCCCGCTGGGGCAAATCGATCACACTGCCTGGGACGAATTGCTGCACAAGTACGTCGATAGCCATGGAATGGTCGCTTATGCGGCGTGGAAACGCTCTGCGTCGGACCAACGCAAATTGCTCGACTACCTGAACCACCTCAGTCGTTCCGACAACCGGGGGACCAAGCCGCAATTGCTGGCGTTCTGGATCAATGCCTACAACGCGCTGACCGTGTACGGAATTTTGCGCGAGTATCCGACATCCAGCATTCGCAACCACACCGCGAAGTTGTTCGGGTACAACATCTGGAAGCACTTGAAGTTGCGCGTGGCGGGCAACGCCTACTCGCTGGAAGACATCGAGCACAAAATTCTGCGCAAGATGGGCGAGCCGCGTATTCACTTTGCCATTGTGTGTGCTTCCATCGGATGCCCAAGACTGCTCAACGAAGCCTATGTGCCGGAGAGGTTGGATCAACAGTTGACCGAGAATGCGAAGAACTTCTTCGGCAATCGCGAGAAGTTTCGCTACGATGCAGCCAGTCGTCGATTCTGGGTTTCTCCCATTTTGCAATGGTTCGCCGAGGATTTCGGAGCCGATCAGGCCGCCCGCCTGAGAACGATCGCCCCGTACTTGCCGGATGAAACCAGTCGCCACATGGCGTTGGCGGGCAAGGTGTCGCTGTCGTATCTCGATTACGACTGGAGCCTCAATGACCGCAAGTAGCCGCACAGATTGGAATCCGAATACCGCTCTCCACACTTCAATCTGATCAACGTGCCACCGCCGCAACTGGCTCCTCAGTGAGATCCACTGGCCAACTCGGACTCCGTTCGGATTGGTCAGTGGATTTTTTTTCTTACTCAAGTCCATCGAGCGCTGGATAGACGTTTCGGGTGGCTCGCCGCCCCAGGTGAGGCTGCATACGATGTTGTACCACGGTCGGTTGCAGCCAGTACCGTTTCACGCGACGGCTGGCGCGCCTTGTGGTCATAGATAACGTGCGGAGTCGCGGGGGTCGTACGACATGCGCCGCACAGCGGCTGTGCTAGACGGACCACGCACGCGGAGCGACTGTGCTAGAATGTCGCGCCAGCGGTGCGGCCGAGGAGTCGGGTTCGGGCTAGTTGGGTTACGGCGAGTCGGGAAATGGCGAGTCGGGATTGGGCCAGTCGGGATACCGAGCCGTGGAGCCTGGGGATGCGAATGCGGACCGGTTCTTCGCGTAATCGGCCGCGCGTAGCAAACGAATTGAGAATCCAGAACGGAGAGGCAAGGCATGTTGAGGGTGTTCCAAGGGCCGGATAAGTGGCCAGCCGGGTTTCCACGCTGCAGGCACGCCACGCACAACCCAGGGGATGCCACTCCGGGGGCCGCCCGTCGCCATCGATGCCCAAGGTACGTTTCGGCCAACCCAGCCGACCGCCGAGTTTGGTCAGGCATTGTGGTTGGGCTATGCACCGCATTGTACTTGGTTCTTGGGGGAGGACCGCGTGTCGGTATGGCTCAGGACTCGATTCAGGCAAGGATTACCATGCAACAAGACCCACCCGAAATGGCTCGGCTGGTCGCCCAGTATGTTCCGGTGCGACTCGAGGCCGATTTGTCGCATCTGAGCCCCAACCAGCGCGAAATGATTCGACTGTTGATCGAAGCCGCTCGCCACATGGATGCGTGTTTCTGGATCGAGGCATACGGAGATCCGCAGCCCCTGTTGGAGAGTCTGCCGCCGTTGACGCGGCGCTACGCCGAGATGAATTACGGCCCCTGGGATCGGTTGGACGGCAATCGTCCGTTTGTTCCTGGCGTGGGAGCTAAGCCGCTCGGTGCGAATTTCTATCCACCTGACATGACGAAGGAGGAATTCGAGCGGGCCGATTTGCCCGGCAAGGACAGCCTGTACACTATTTTGCGGCGCAATGACCGTGGTGAACTGATAGCAATTCCCTACCACGAGTTCTTTTCTACACGGGTCCGGGCGGCGGCGGATCTGCTGCGGCAAGCGGCGCGATTGGCTGAATCGTCGGGATTCCGACGGTACCTGGAAATGCGCGCGGATGCATTGTTAACCGATGATTACCAACCCAGCGACCTGGCCTGGTTAGACATGCGGGACAATCAGATCGACGTGGTCATCGGACCGATCGAAACCTATGAGGATCGCTTGTTCGAATACAAAGCCGCGCACGAATGCTACGTACTGTTGAAGGACCTGGAATGGAGTGAGCGGCTGGAACGCTATGCCCAGTTTCTGCCTTGGTTGCAGGACCACCTGCCGGTGCCGGAGGAGTACCGCCAGGAGGAGCCTGGCACGGACACCGATTTGAATGCCTACGATGCTCTGTACTACGCAGGAGACTGCAATGCTGGCTCCAAGACCATCGCCATCAACTTGCCGAACGACGAGGAAGTTCAGCTCCGCAAAGGCACGCGGCGATTGCAGTTGAAGAACTCCATGCGCGCCAAGTTCGATAAGATCCTGGTCCCCATCGCCAACGAACTACTGGTCGACGACCAGGCGGAGTTGGTGAATTTCGATGCGTTCTTCGCCAATACGATGTTCCACGAAGTCGCTCATGGTTTGGGGATCAAACGAACGTTAAATGGGCGGGGCACGGTCCGCGAGGCGTTGCAAGCGTTTGCATCGACGATCGAAGAAGGGAAAGCCGATATTCTGGGCCTGCACATGATCCAGCAGTTGCATCAACGCGGAGAAATCGAGGGCAACCTGCATGCCTACTACGTTACGTTCATGGCGGGCATCTTTCGCAGTGTGCGCTTCGGCGCTGCCAGTGCTCATGGTCGCGCGAACATGATTCGGTTCAATTTCTTTCAGGAGCAAGGTGCCTTTTCCCGCAGCCCCGGGGGAAAGTATCGCGTACATTTCGATCGATTTGCCGACGCAACCCAAGCCCTTGCGGCGCGACTCTTGACGATCCAAGGGGATGGAGACCAGGCCGCGGCACGGCACTTGGTTGAAACGCTGGGGCAGATGCCGCCGCAGCTCCAATCCGATTTGGATCGCCTGAATACCGCCGGTATTCCTGTCGATGTGGTTTTCGAGCAAGGGCCGAGCGTCTTGGGGTTGGAGTAGCCCGCGGCTTGCCGCTGGCTTGCTGCCGCTGCCGACCGCAAGGGCGT
>RFIQ01000449.1 GCA_003695565.1 Planctomycetota bacterium
ACTGAACGCGCCCCTCGACTGGCAATCTGCTGCCGCGATAAATCTGCTGCCTCTATAATGTGCTCATGAACAACGACGTCACCCGAGTCCTTTCTGCGATCGAACGAGGCGACCGGCAAGCGGCCGGCGAACTGCTGCCGCTGGTCTACGAAGAGCTGCGCCGGTTGGCGGCCAGCCGGATGAAGCAGGAAAAAGCCGGACTGACGCTGCAGCCGACGGCGTTGGTCCATGAAGCGTTTTTGCGGCTGGTCGGCGGTGAGGACCAGCAGCGGTGGGAGGGGCGCGGGCATTTCTTCGCAGCCGCCGCCGAAGCGATGCGTCGCATCTTGATCGACAACGCACGCCGCCGCGGGCGCGACAAGCGCGGCGGCGATCGCGTACGGCAGGACTTGCACGACGATTGTGCGATCGCCGAGGCGAACGATCTGGATGAACTGCTTTGCTTGGATGAAGCGCTGCAGAAGCTGGCGGAAGAGGATCCGCAACTGGTCAAGCTGGTCGAGCTGCGCTACTTCACGGGGCTGACGATCGACGAGACGGCCGACGTGTTGGGAGTATCTCCGCGCACTGTCAAACGCAACTGGGCATACGCGCGGGCGTGGCTGCGCCGCGAAATGGGACAGGTGCAGGAATGAAGAACCAGGCGGCCGTGCGAGCGATCTTCATCCAGGCCATCGAAGAGGAGACCCTGGAGGCGCGCCAGGCGTATCTGCGATCGGCTTGCGGCGACGATGCGGAGCTGCGGGCGGCCGTCGATGCGCTGCTGGCCGCTCATGATGCCCCGCAAAACATGCTGGACAGCCCGATCGCGCGGGGCCAGAACCTGGCCGCCACCATCTCCGCGGCGGCGATCCAATCGATCGAGCACATCGGCATGCGAATCGGTCCGTACCAATTGATGGAGCAGATCGGCGAAGGCGGGTTCGGCCTGGTCTTCGTGGCCCATCAAGAGCGTCCCGTCCGCCGCAAAGTGGCATTGAAGATCGTCAAACCGGGCATGGGGTCGCGGGAGACAATCGCGCGATTCGAAGCCGAACGGCAAGCCATCGCGATGATGGATCATCCGAACATTGCGCAGGTGTTTGATGCTGGGGTGACCGACGATGGCCGTCCGTACTTCGTGATGGAGTTGGTCCGAGGTGTACCGATCACCGAGTTTTGCGACAATCACCAACTCGACATCGAATCTCGGCTGAAGATCTTCATCGACGTCTGCTCGGCCGTCCACCACGCGCATCAAAAAGGGGTCATCCATCGGGACATCAAACCGTCCAACGTGCTGGTGACGTTGCACGATCACAAACCGGTTGCCAAAGTCATCGATTTCGGCGTCGCCAAGGCAATCGGCCAGAGCTTGACTGACAAGACGATTTACACCCGGTTTTTCTCCATGATCGGCACGCCGCTGTACATGAGCCCCGAACAGGCGGAGATGAGCGGGTTGGATGTCGACACGCGCAGCGACATCTATTCCCTGGGCGTGCTGCTCTACGAGTTGCTCGTCGGCCAGACCCCCTTGGACCGATCGCGGCTGGACGCGGCGGGGTTCGATGAGCTGCGTCGCATCATACGCGAGGAGGAACCGCCGCGTCCCAGTTCACGGGTATCTACCATCGGCGCCGATCCGACGACGGTGGCGCACACTCGCCGCACGACTCCGGTGCGCCTGTCGAGTACGATCCGGGGCGACCTGGATTGGATCGTGATGAAATCGATTGAAAAGGACCGGCGGCGGCGGTATGAATCGGCCGCTGCGCTGGCCGCCGATCTGACCCGCTACCTTCAGCAGCAGCCGGTCGCGGCGCGGCCTCCCAGCCTTTTCTACCAGTTGGGCAAGTTCGCTCGCCGCCATCGCATCGCGCTAGGTACCGGCACGGTCGTGCTGCTGGCCCTGATCGGCGGCACAGGGGTCAGCCTGTGGCAGATGCGGACGGCGATGATCGAACGGGACGAAAAGGAAGCGGCATTGGTCGAGATCGAGCGGTTTGCCGAGAAGATCGCGCACTCGCATCAACTGCTGGCTTCCGCGCAAACGCATGAAAAGGCGGGCCGGCTCCAACTGGCCGCCCGCGATTACGAAGCGGCCACGCGCCAACAGCCGAACTACTACCTGCCGTGGATCAGCCAGGGACAGTTTCTGGCCCAGATTGGATGGTGGGACGAGTCGGCTCGGAGCTTCAGCGAAGCCATCAAGCTGCGGGCGCCGACGGCAGAGCCCCAGTGGTTGGGCGTTCCCGCCCTGCTGCACGTGACCGGCAACCACGGGGCCCTGCGCGACGTGTCGACTCGACTTTCCCAATCCATCACGGGGGCATCCGACCTGGAGAGCTGGGAGGTGCTGCGTTTATGCCTGGCCGCACAGGATACTTTCACGCCGGAGCAGTACGCTGCATTCGCTCAGCAGGCCGAAACGTGGTTGGCTCGATCCCGCCGAGGGCCGGGCGGTCGCGCAGGCGGTCCACCCGGCCGCCCACCGCAGCGCCAGCGCGTTCCACCGCAGCGTCCCAGGGACGAGCCAGGCCCATTTCGTCCCCTACCGGACGGTTTCCCTATCGAACGTCCTCCGAAAGATCGCCACCCCGATGCGCGACCGCCCGATGATCGCCCGCCACGGGGAGGGGGGTTTATGGGCGGCCCCCCTCAGCCACAGGGCGAAGGTGAAGTTCCTCCGCCGTTGCCGGAACACGTTTGCCTCTACATTACGGGGCTCAGCCACTTGCGAGCCGGCGATTGGCAGCGCGCCGTCCAGCGATTGCAGCAAGCCAGCGAGCTGCAGCATTGGCCGGCACATGAAATCGCGTTGTCCCCCTTGGCAATCGCCTATTTCCGGCAAGGGGACACAGCCACCGCCCGCTCGTTGCTGCTCCGCGCGGCCCAGGCGATCGAACGAGCCGTCGACCAGCATGCTTTGGCCGCAAGCGAAGCGTCTGGCGCGACGATCCCCTGGTTCGATCTGGCCGAGATGATGATGCTGTACGAAGAGGCAGCCGCGTCCATCCCCAATACCGCCCAACTTCAACCGGATTTGTACTGGCGACTCCGTCAAGCTATCGAGTAACGATCCAGAAGCCGGCGCTAGAACGCATTGTCCGCCCGACAACGGGGCGCGTGGAACAGCGGGGTCAGCTTCCTGCCGGATCGCAGTCAGCCTGTGGAGAGGGCCCAAACAAAAAAAGGCCCGCACAACGAGTCGTTGTGCGGGCCGTGATTAACGCATCTCTGGATCTACCAATTCAGCCGCAATCTCGGATGAGAATTAGCGAACGAAGCTGGTAGCTTGAATGACGCGTCGGTTGTTTTGCAGCATAGCGCTGGGATCAACAGCGGGTGCCGGAGGCATGGGGGCTTCGTCACCGCTGGCTGCCGGTGCAGCCGCAGGAGCCGAGGTGCAGCCACATGCGTCGCAGCCCAGCGAATCGCAGCAGTTGGAACGCTTGCGGAACAGCTTGCTCAGCAATCCGCAGCGCGGCTTGCAGCAAGCGACTGCATCGCAACCGTTGTCGCAGCAAGCAGCCGTTTCGCAACCGCAGCTCGGGCCAGCGCCGCATCCGCAAGGATCGCAGGCGTTGACTTCGCAACCGCAAGCCGGACCAGCACCAGCGCAGGGATCGCAGGCGTTCGATTCGCAACCGCAGGACGGATCCG
>RFIQ01000450.1 GCA_003695565.1 Planctomycetota bacterium
AAGGAACGGTTCCCGTCTATTTCACTGCTTCACTGCGCAAACCGATTTCTTAGGCAACGCCACACGATGGTTCGACGCTCGACGTTGACGCTGACTACTCCAGACGACCATTTGCCAGCGCCTGAGTCGGCGCCGGTCGCCGTGGCACCGCTGCGCATCGGCCCGCTGGTGGTCGATCCGCCGATCCTGCAAGCGCCCATGGCTGGATTTACCAATTACGCCTTCCGCCAGATCGTGCGCGAGTACGGCGGAGTCGGCTTGCAGGCAACCGAAATGGTCAATGCCAGAGGTTTCGTCTGGATGGAAGCCGAACGGGCCGAACACCCGGACCGATTATGGGGCGTGCGGGAGGAAGACCGGCCGTTGGCGGTGCAGATCTGGGACAATGACCCCGAGACCATGGCGAAGGTCGGCCGGCGGTTGGTTGAAGAATACCAGGTCAGCGTGGTGGACATCAATTTCGGGTGCCCGGTGAAACAAGTGACGCAGCGCGCCCACAGCGGCTCCTACCTGTTGCGCGAACCGCAGCGGATGTTCGCCATCATCAGCCGACTGGTCGAGGCATGTGCCCCGACCCCCGTCACTGCCAAGATCCGACTGGGATGCACGCGGAAGAACATCAATGCCTGTGAAATCGCTCGCGTAGTCGAAGAGGCGGGGGCGGCGGCCCTGACGGTTCACGGCCGCACGGCCGAAGACTATTTTCGAGGCCACGCCGATTGGGACCGCATCGCAGAGATCAAGTCGCACCTCAAGCACATTCCGTTGATCGGCAACGGCGATCTGGATAGCGCCGAAAAGGTGGTGCATGCGTTTGCCAAATACAACGTCGATGGAGTGATGATCGCTCGCGCTGCACTGGGACGCCCCTGGTTGTTCGCACAAGCCGCTGCCGCACTGCGCGGAGAACCCATTCCGCCAGAACCGTCGCTGGAACAGCAACGCGATTGCATGCTGCGCCACTTCGAATTGGTCGTGGAACGTTTTGGCGAGGAAAAAGGTGTGCAGCTCATGCGCAAGTACGCGTGCTGCTACGCCCAAGGAAAGCACGGTGCCCGGCACTTTCGTTCCCATGTGGCGCGCGTTGCGACACGGCAGGAGTTCTTCGACGTCGTGGCCAAGTACTTTCCCACCGACGAACCAATCGAAGGGGCCGCTGCTACCGGTTCGATTGGCTAGGTCCCCCTCTGGTTGCCGAACCATCCGATGTGGGCGCGGGGACAGAACCGGAACCCGTGCCGGCGACACCAAGGGATCAGCCATTGAGCCTGACGATCGAGTGTCGCTGTGTCAGTTCCCTGGGGCATCAACAACACGTGCTCGCGGTCGACCTCTCCCAGCCGCTGAATATACTCCAGCACCTCCAATGCATCGGCCGGAGCATCGACGACGAACTTCAACTGGTAATCGAATTGGTTCATCATGCGGCGCACGATCTCCAATCGCTCGCGGCGAGCATGATGGGCTCGAACCCACGTGGAATCGGCTCCGCGTGGCGCGGAACTGCGCAGTTTGGGACTGATCGACATCAGATCGCAGGGCGTGTCCCGCCACACCGTGCCTGCGGTTTCGATCGTGACGTGGCAACCTTGCTGCTTCAAGCCGTGACAGAGGGTGGCAATGGATGGGAACAGCATCGGTTCACCGCCGGTTATCACCACATGATCCAGGCCGAATCCTAGACACTGCTCGACAACATCTTCCGCCTGGAGATAATCACCTTCCGGATGCCACGATGCGAAGGGTGTATCGCAAAACCAGCACCGCAAGTTGCAACCGCTGGTTCGTACAAACACGCTAGGCATCCCCGTCAGCCTTCCTTCGCCTTGAATGCTGGCGTACAGTTCACAAATGCGCAAACGCCCGTTGGCAGAGCCACCGATGGAAAGTTCGTCCTGGGGCTCGGTTCGTGGCGCGGAGCCGGTGCCCGGCGTCGCTCCGGATTGCGTTGTTTCACGTCGCGCGATAATGGGGAGCATGTCCGTTGGTTGGAACGCCGTTTCAAGAGCAATTGGAAACGTTTGAAAACAGTTTTCCCGATCGGGAATACGAAATCGAGATCACCTGTCCCGAATTCACGTCGATCTGCCCTAAAACCGGACAACCCGACTTCGGGACGCTGGTCTTCCGCTATGTACCCGATCGGTTGTGCGTGGAGCTGAAGAGCCTGAAACTCTACCTGCAGCGGTTTCGCAACGAAGGCATATTCTACGAAAACGTCACCAATCGGATTCTGGATGACTTCGTTGCTGCCTGCCAGCCCCGTCGGGCCACGCTGGAGAGCCGTTGGAGTCCACGCGGTGGCATTACTTCGGTGATCCGCGTTCATTATACTTCTAGCCGCGCCGACGCTACCCCTGATGCTGGGTAACACGGTGTGATGGGCTAGATCACTGTCTCCCTGCGGATTGCTGGCCCCTGGTCGGCCGACCCAATGCTGCAGTGAATTCGAAACCAACCCCATACATACGATTCTTCGGAGGAACCGAACGCCATGGCCATCCCCCCTGTCGTGCTCAGCGGATTTGCCGACGAGGCTGCCAATCAAAAGACGGCTGTACAGCAGTTCGCTGCCCTGTCGGCCGTTGGCCTGCAGTACTACTCCGTGCGTTTCATCGATGTCGGCAACGGCATCAAGAACGTCATGGACTTGACGAAAACGGAATTGAAGACAGTGGTCCAGCTTCAAAATGAATACGGCTTGCAGGTCGCCACGATCGGTTCGCCGATCGGCAAGGTCAAACTGATCGATGTGGACGATGGTACCTCCAACCGGTTTGTCCCGTTCGCCAAATACCTGAGCAAGGATGTGCGGCATGCGTGCGAAGTCGCATGTACGTTGGGCACGCGCCTGCTGCGTGGTTTTTCCTTCTATCATCCCAAGGGGACCGATCCGCGCGATCACCTGCCTCAAGTCATCGATCAATTGGGCCAGATCGCTGACAAGTGTGCCGAGCATGGTCTGGTATTCGGGTTGGAGGTCGAGGCCAACCTGGTGGGACAGACCGGAAAGCTGCTGGCCGAAATTCATCGGGCGGTCAACCACCCATCGTTGGTCTTGATCTTTGACGGTGCAAATCTCGTTTGCCAGGGAATGACTCCCGACGAAGTGTTCGCCGAGTATCTGGCGATGAAACCCGGCCTCGGGTGGTTGCACGTGAAGGACTACCGCCACCCCTCGGCTGCCCAACGGCTTCAACATGTCGACGAAGCCTCGTTGAAGAATTTCGTTCCGGCGGATTTGGGCGATTCGGGGCACGAAGCCATCTTTCGCGATCTGCGCGACTACCTGCCCAAGCTCGACCGGAAGATGCGAAAGCTCGGGGCTCCGGGCGTCGTTTTTGACTTGGAACCGCACGTTAAGGGTGGGGGGCAATTCGGCGGCTTCAGCGGGCCAGATGGCTTTGGTGTGGCGCTCCGCGGGCTATGCCGAGTTCTCGATTACACGCGGATCCCCTACCGTCTGACCGACTTCGACGAAATCCTCCGACGCCGGGAATCGTCATGACGGACGTGGCCGCGGGCGACCCGCACTTCGCTGAGCTGAAGCGCACCATCGAACGCACCGTCGAGTTGGAGGAGACCACCATTGTTTGCGGCGACCGGTCGTGGCCGTGGTTTCGCGTGATCGATCCAGACAAATTGCTCGAACGGGCCGCGGCGGCCGATTCGCTCGAGGAACAGGAGAGGATCGATCCCTTCTGGGCGGCCACTTGGCGCGCCGCCGAGGGGCTGGGCAAATTCCTGGAGCGGATACCTTTGCAGGGCGTGCGGGTGTTGGAGCTGGGGTGCGGATCCGGAAGAAGTGGGCTGGCGGCCGCTGCACTCGGCGCCCAAGTTACGATGACCGACGCAGTCGAGTTGGCTTTGCAAGTTGCCCGTCTGAACCTCTGGCCGGTCGCGGACCGGGTTTCCCTGCACAGGCTGAATTGGGGCCACGACAGGCTCGACGAGCCACCGTTTCCCATCATCATCGGCGCTGACATCGTCTACGACCCGAATCTGTTTCCACGCCTCGAGCAGTGCGCGCGCCAACATCTGGCCCCGGGCGGCCGCGTTTATCTCAGCGAACCCCACCGGCACAGCGGCGACAAATTCGAACAGTGGATGCCGCCGCAGGGTTGGCGCGTCCAAGTGCATTCGGTGCAAACCGATCCCCGCCGCACTCCCATCCGCATCTTTGAATGCTGGCTGTCGTCTCCTGCGATTTCCCCTTCCTCCACCGCTTCGCCATCGACCGCTCGGCCCGATTCCGCCCCCGGAAAGGGGCTGTAGTCCGCATGCAACCTCTGCACTGCAAAGCGCGAACTTCGATTTGCGCCAGGCGCCTTGCTTGCCAGCGCTGGCCTCCGGCGCAACCGATAGGGCCGTGCTCGATAAGGCTAGGTCCGGCGGTCCTGCAGCAAGGTGCGCAGCGCGACGTCGAGCTGAGGGAGGCAGAACTGGAAACCCGCTTCCTCCAACCGCCGGGGGCGGACGCGTGCGCTGGCTAACAGCAATTCATCAGCCATTTCTCCCAGTCCCAAACGCAACAAGAAGGATGGTGCAGGGAGCAGCGCTGGTCGGTGCAGCACGCCCGCCAACGTACGGGTAAACTCGATGTTTCGCACCGGTTGGGGCGCAACGACGTTGACCGGACCGTCCAAATCGGGACGCTCCATGGCGAATCCGATGGCGGACACGACATCGTCGATGGCGATCCAGCTCCAGAATTGGCGGCCGGACCCTAGGCGACCTCCCAGCCCCAAACGAAAAATGGGCAACATCATGGCCAACGCTCCGCCATCGGGGCTCAACACCATCCCCAGTCGCAAATGCACCACGCGAATGCCCGCCTCGACGGCCGGGGCGGCAGCCGCTTCCCAATCGATACCGACCTGGGCCAGGAATCCGCGTCCCGGTGGTGATTGTTCGTCGAGCATCTCGTCGCCACGATCACCATAGTAGCCGATGGCCGACGCGCACAGCAGCGTCGACGGCGGGCGATCCATCCGCGCCAGATGGTGGCAAAGATTCCGCGTCGCCTCCACGCGGCTTTGACGGATACGTTGTTTCTTGGTGGCGTTCCACCGCCGGCCGGCAATGCTCTCGCCCGCCAGATGGACGAGGACATCGACTCTCTCCAGCGGTCCCGTATCGAACGGCCCCGTGGGGTCCCAGCGAATTTCCCCAGCCACAGGGTCGTGGCGGACAAGCGGAATAACCAAGTGTCCTGAGCCTTGCAGGAAGCGATCCAAGGCCCTGCCGACCAAGCCGCTCGCTCCGGTAATTGCGATTCTGTTCACCGAGCCAATCCTCTTGACGCCCTTCGCCCTCTCGATGACTCTCCCGCACGCACCGTCGCCCCTCCTGGTGAGGGGGGGTGCAGTGCCGTACAGCCACCGTTGCGCACTGG
>RFIQ01000451.1 GCA_003695565.1 Planctomycetota bacterium
CCTCCCATCACGCGCCATCGTGAGGGAAACCTGCGCCATCCATTCGCGCGCGCCCGGGCAGCCTGCGCCGCTCGACCGGCGCAACGATTCGTTCTCCGGTTCGATTCCGGACATCCATCGACCAACGACCCACAAAACGCTGCCTCAAACCCCCTCCGCCGCCACGACGCATCAACCGATGCATCAAAGGTGTCGATGATTCGGGGCGTGGGATCGCCGCGCTCGCTCAGTCGGTCAGCGGCGAAGCAGCAGCAGTTTCTTTTGAGGAACCACGCGTGGTCGGGACGCGGTCGGCGATGATCCAGCGGAATGGGCAGCATCGCTCGCACCGGACAGCTCGAGCAACCCGGCCGCTTGCCCGTCGCTGCTGGAAGAGGAGGCTTGCGTGGGATCCACACTCAGGGGAACAGCAGCGATCGCATCTTGGTCGCTGGCCTGTTCGTGGCGTTGATTGGCCGGAGCCTGATTGTAAGGAAACGCTACAGTAGCTTCGGCCTCCTGCCGCCAGGCCGGCGCGGCGTTTCCCGCCGCATTGCTAGCAGATACCGCTGCGGCCAGTCGGGTGAACTCCTGTCGCACCTGGGGATCGATCTTGTCCAAGCGTTGCGCAAGCACTTGTGCAACATACGGTGATTGACGGCACAGCATGTAGATCTCCCCGATGAAGCGCGCCGTCTCCACAAAGTTGTAATCCGCCGTCTTTACGATGAAGGGGCCCACGGTTCGAGTGATCAAATCGGCCCCCAGCGTGTCTAGCTTGAGGAACACATCCATCGTGCCGGTCATGATCTGGCGGCCCTCTGCATCCACGCTCGCCTGGCTGCGCAGGACGCACACGCAGTGCCCGGTGACTCTGCGAGGAGCCAATGCCCCGTCGTACTGCCCCGTCCCCAAGTAGATATGCAATCCGGGAGTTCCATAGACCAGGTCACATCGGCAGGTAGTCCCCATCCCGTCATTGGCCACGAAGGAATCGGGGCCGATGCGACGCGTGGTAACACGGGTAATCCCCATCACATCCCAGATATTGACCATGATCTCTGGGCGGCGAACCAGAAAATCGAACATCTCCGGATCGCATTCGATTTGCTGCGCGGGCATGCGCCGAAAGAAACTGGGGTTGCGCACGACGGCGCGAATCTGTTCTCCCGTCGGACCGTTCAAGCGGTGAAAGGGAATCGCCTGGGCGGCATCGATGCGAACGCTGCGGTGTGAGCTTCCCTCCGACGCTTCCTGCGCGCGGGTCGAGTCTTGGGCCCGGGCCCCGAGAGGTGAGAACCCGCCACAAGCCATGACCAGTAATAGCCACCCCCACGTCATGCGGTTGCACCCAGGAGATGCTAGCATTGCACAAGAAGCTACACGCATCGAGTCAACCGCGTGAATAATCGAAGGAATGACAATCCGCCCCAATTGTTGGTGCACGGCGACGAGCCGGAGAACCTTGGCGCGACATCCGCACGCGCACCCTCGCTGATATTTTCGGTCTTTCCCCGCAGCCATCCGCAGTACTTCTAGCGACGTTTTGAAAGCCATTTGACCTTGAGTCCAATATGGGATTCTGCGAAAAGAATGCCGGAACCTGATCCCGCCAGCGGCCAGCCGACGCAGCGTGCTAGCAATTCGCTCTGGTGCATTGCCGGCGGTACGATGCAGTGGGGCCGTGAACATGGTTGCCCCTGGGAGGCTCGCCGATGGACGTCAGTGCGTGGTAAACAAGGACGGAAAGGTCGTGGCTGGGGACCCTCAAGAACAGACACCGATCGAAATTCGATTTCGCGCTGTGCCGAAATCCAGTTGGCAAGGCTGGATGGGTGTCCTGGCGGCCTGTGCAATCGTGGGCACCGCCGCGGGCATCGCCGGATGGCGGTACGGTCAAGGATTGCTGTTAGCCGACCTGCGAGAACAAATGCGCTCCGCAGAGCACCCCGCCGATGCGTTGCTGGCCATCGATGCCGCTTTGCAACTTCAGGGCTCGGCGCCGGCGATCGTGGCCGACGCACTCCTGCACCCCGACCCGGCCGTAGGGCAAGCCGCGGCCGACGGATTGTCGACCAAGATCCAACAGTGGCAAGAGCTGGCCCCCGCGCAAGGGGCGACGCGTTTGCAAGCTTTGGCCCAGCGGCTTGAAGCCATCTACCAAGAACTTCCTGCCGACAATCGACCGCACGCTGAGTTGCTGGCATCGCAAATTCTGGCGGTCGTACGCAGCCAGCAGGATCGCCAGTCTCCGGTCATCGAATCGCTTTGCGAGCGCATCATTGCAGGTGTGCCGACAGAGAACCCGGCAGCGGTGGCTCACTCGAACGCGCCGACCGGCGGCCAGCCCACAACGTCCTCCTCGCATCCAACTGCAAAGGAGAGCGGATTGTTGACCCCACCGCCTCCAGCCGAGGCATCCAATGACTCCCTGGCTCGGTCGCCCACCCCCAGGGGCACAGCAGGGGTCGGGGCGCGGTTCGAGGGGGCGGGAGCAGATCCTGGCCAGCAACCTGCGACGGTCTACACCCTGTCCGACTTCCCCCAGGATGGCACTCGATTCGAAGGGAATCTGGATTCGCCTGGGCCCGCTTCGACACCCTCGCCCGGCCGGCTGTCGAGTCATGCTGGGGACCCGGCAGCGATTCCTTCCCGAACTGCCGCCTATACCAAACCCCTAGGTGGTCCGGCGCCCGCGTCCACGGGCTCATTGGCCGTAGCAACGATTCAGCGGCCGGTTCCTGTGCATCACGCAACGGGGAACAGCAAACAATCGCCCACCCCTGACGCACCTCCGGACCAACCGACCGGTACGGCATCGGGTGCGGCGCGCGTGGTCAGCCGCATTGCGGACCCTCCGCTTAAACGAATGGTCATCGACGCTGCAATCCCGCTGGATGGGATCGATCAACTACCGGACACGCAACTGGTGCGGTTGCTGGGGAGCGTGCAACCGAAGGTCAGCCAGGCCGCCGCCTTGGCGCTCAAAGCTCGCGGCTGGCCGGATGCGGACCTGGAGTTGGCGTTCCGATTGGCGGCGGGCACGGCGGATACCCGCTTGGAACTGCTGCAACAAATCGTTGCCCGGGATGACCTCAATCCGCGCCAATGGTTGCTGTGGATGGCCGCCGATGGCCAAGTACCGGTCCGCACCGCTGCGATCTCGTTGTTGGGAACGATGGTGGATCGGGACGTTGAACGCGAACTGCGTTTGCTGCTCAACCGTGAGCCCAACGAATCGGTGCGACAGGTAATCCGTCGCGCCCTGATGGGCGGCAGCCGGTGATGGCGGCATCTCCGGCATTCCGCCATTTTGCCTAATCGTCGCAACCGGACTTCGTTCGCGAAATTCTGACGACTTCATCCTGTGCGGCTAAACTTCCTCCTTGGGAACGCAGCGCGCATCACGTACATTGCCTAGTGGATGCAGGTCGGTTCCACCTATGGGGCCCTACCAACCGTGATGGCTATCTGGCGATGGACCGGTGGGATGCCATATCCCGCTGGTCGGAAAACCCGCAGCCGGAAGCCGGGAAGACCCCGAAGAATACACAGGGTAGGGCGACTAGGCCGAATCTACGGGCAATACCAACTGACCGGTTAGGGATGTTTGGCACTGAACTTGCTCCAGGCCTGAATTTGTCAGGCGGATGCTGGAAGGCCGCGCGAAGCGCCCATGGATTGCATGGGGCGCACAGAGCATAATAGTCAAGACAGTATGTGGACGCATGAGCGTGGGAGAAAGGGATTTCTGCCCGTGCGGTGTTGCTTTTGCTAGCACGATGAAGTTCCCCCCTATGTCCCAACAGATGACGGTGGTTGCCATGAAGTCCCGAATGTTGCCTTTGGTGTTGTCGGTCTGCCTGACGGGTGTGGGTAGAACAACGGCCCATGCGCAGGTTTGCGGTCCGGCTTACAGCGTGCAATCTCAAACCGTGTACGAAGAGCAATTGGAGACGCGGTATCGCGTGGTGTACGACACGGTTTACGAGGAACGCGAAGTCACAACCTACCGTCCGGTCCTGAAGACGCGCATGGAGAAACGTACTCGCACAGTGCGTCGCCCGGTAGTGGAAACGAGTACAGTCGAGGAGCGATACAAAGTCTTGCGCCCCGTCACGAAGGAAATCCTCAAGGACGAGAGCTATGTCGAAACGACGTACGTGACCGAGACCGCCGAGCGCGAAGAAACTGTCACCGTCTATCGTCCGGTGACGGAGACCAAATTCGAGACCCGCCGCCGCGTGGTCCAGCGGCCGGTGGTGGAAACCGAGTTGCGGACACAGCAGCGCGTAACCTACCAGCCGGTCACGACGTACCAGACGACCGTGGTGGACCAAGGCCAGTATGTCGCGCAGCCACTTGTTCAGCCGGGAGACACGCGATACGTGTTGCGATGGGTCCCCGGTGGCATGCACGTTGCCGCTGACGGAACCGTGGCTTACCGCCGTGGTGGTCTGGGTTGGGTGCCATACACGGGCCCCCCGCGGACATTTGCCCAAATTCAATACAAGCCGAATCCGGTGCCGGTGACGGTACCCCAAACCACCCTGATGCCGACCACGATCGAGGAGCAGGTGCCGGTACAGGTTACCAAGATGGAAACCGAAGTCATCGAAGAGCAGGTGCCGGTGACCGTTACCCGCATGGAACCGGTGCAGGAGGTGCGCAAAATCCCGTACACGGTGCAGAAACCAGTGACGCGGCGCGTGGAACGCAAGGTACCGGTCAAAGTGACGGAATGGGTCGAGCAAGAAATGGTACGGCCGAAGACGGTCCAGCGTACCACTTACAAGATCGAAACCATCGAGGAAGAAGTGCCCGTTCAGTACTATGAAACTGAAGCGGTTACGACGAAGGTGCGGGTGCCGAAACGCGTGGCACGGTATGAACCTTACACGGTCCGCAAGCTGATACCGCGTGTCGTGCAATCACCCACTGTCCTAAGTTACTACGACCCATATTCCGCCAGCATCGCTCAAGGCCGATCGACGTTGATGCCGGTCGTGGAAGATCCCTGCGCGCCGGCAGAGACGGAACGCGTGATCTATGGCGAGCCTCGGCCAGCCGATGCTGCTCCCAGCGCGACAGGTGGTTCGGGCACCACTGGCTCGTCCGATCCAGCCGACCAACCTCCCACACTCAATGACCGCACCATGCAAAAGCTGGAATTGCCCGAACCGCAGCGCGGCGACAGCGGTTCGGATGCGGGAACATCGGAAGGCAGTGGGCAGGGCAGCGGTGCCAGTGACACTCCACGGGCCAGCGGCAACGGCCAGACCAGCGGCAACGGCAGCGGACAAGACGCCGCGGGGGCAGGGCCATCGTCGCCGACCCCCGCCGGTGATTCCGGCAATGGTGGTAGCCAAGAAACGTTGGAGTTGAATCCGCCAACCGAAGAAGCGCCCACCGCCTGATGTGGGAGCAATGCGAAGGCAATCTCTATCAGCTACCTTGCAGGAGGCTTGGCTGCCCCCTGCCATCGCCCTTGGCGCTCTGTCGATCTTCGGTTCGAGGGCAGAGCCGCGTTCGCGGCGTAAGCTTTCGGCGTGCAATCGAGGCATGGTGACGCATGACGAGCAGGATGCTCACCCCACTTTTTTGAACTTGACAGAGCACCGGCTTCGGAGGACAAGATGGCGGGCCGTCCGATCTATCGCTCGTTCTCAATCAAGGCGGGAGCCACCCCATGCAGGACTACGACAGCCAGGTTCTCAAGGCACTGATCCGGGAGCATGCCCTGCAATTCGGGGATTTCACGCTGGCCAGCGGTAAGAAGGCTAGCTTCTATCTGGATTGCCGCAAGGTTACGTTGCATCCCCACGGCGCTGTACAGATCGCCGCGGGTATGTTGCACTTGCTCGGCAACAACGTACCCGATGCGATCGGCGGTATGGCGATCGGTGCGGACCCGATAACCGGGGCAACCATCACTCTGGCCGGTTGGCGCAATGTGCCGCTGCACGGGTTCATCGTCCGCAAGGAGGCCAAGCAGCACGGCACCGGTCGACAGGTCGAGGGCCCGGTGCAACCTGGCATGTCGGCGGTGATCGTTGAAGACGTGGTCACCAGCGGGGGAAGTGCCCTAAAGGCCGTTGACGCTGCGCGCGAATTTGGGCTACACGTACAACGAGTGCTGGCGATCGTCGACCGCTTGGAGGGCGGCCGCCAGGCGATCGAGCAGGCCGGATTGCAACTCGATACACTGGTTACCGTACGGGACTTGGGGGTAAATGCCTGAACCCGTTTATGGGGACGGGCATTCCGGCACGGTTCGATTCGTACGCCAGCATGGAAAGGAGTCCATTACGTTGGAAACATCCATCCACCGGCAACTGAAGGAGCGGTATGCGGTCAGCGCGGGCGCTACGGAAGTGGTCATGGATGGTTTTCGCATTGACGCCATCGGCCGTGAGGGAGAATTGATCGAAATCCAGCATGCGTCGCTGGCGGCCATGCGCCGCAAGACGGAACAGTTACTTGCCACCGAATCGCATCGGTTGCGGATCGTCAAACCGATTCTGGCGAAAAAGCGGGTAACCACCGTGCAGGGAAAACAACGCCAGGTGGTGCGGAGTCGCATGAGTCCTCTACGGGGCGAGGTCCTGGATATCTTCTTGGAACTGGTTCATTTTTGCACGGTGTTTCCGCGTCCTCGGCTGGTCCTGGACGTGGTCCTGGTCGAAGCTGAAGAACTCCGCGAGGATCGTCGCAGGCCCACGCGGCGGGGCAAGAAATACCGAACGGTGGACCAGCGGTTGGTCGACGTGGTCGATCACGTCGAATTGACCACGCACCAGGACCTGATCGACCTGCTACCGATCCATGCCTTGCCCGCCCCCTTCGACACAGCCGAACTGGCGGCGGCGCTGCAGCGTCCCCGCTGGTTCGCGCAGAAGGTCGCCTACTGCTTGCGGACCTGCGGCGCGGCCGAGTTGGCCGGCAAACGTCGCAACAGCCTGCTCTATGCAATTCCTGGGCTGTCGGCCCCGGCGAAGCGTCCCGCCCGTCGGCGGAAGAAAAAGCCGGGGACCAAGGCTGCTTGAGCCTCTGGTAGCGCCGTACCGGCCGCGGCTGCATCCCGTGTCAGCGTTGGGGGACTCGGACCGTACCCAGAATGCTGCTGGCCGGTCGAAACCCGAAGTCATGACGGCTGTCGACCGAAGCGGGCGGATTGTCGCCTAAGACAAATAGGTGGTCCGGAGGAACGATACCGTACTCTTCCCTTCCCCCGCCATCGCGATGGGTCGTACGCAGATAGATATCGCGCAGCACTGCCAGCCGGCGGATCACCAGCGCGCCTCCCCTCGGTTCGATGACGAACCGGGCTGGTGGCAAATCGGTGCTGAGGGGCTTGTGGTCAACAGACTGCACCCGAAGTGGACTCAGATCGTATTGTCGATCTTCCACATCGCTGGAAACCAACAAACGCCCATCCACCACGGCGATGTCGACCTGCTGCTGCACGGTAACCATCGCCTGGTAGAAACCCGATTTGGCGGACCATTTCCCCGCCCCATACGCAGCCCCCGCGTTGACTTGAAGCTCGGAGGTCTGCGGGTCGACAGTGACCCACCCCAGCGGCACCAATTGGACTTGGATCGGCAGGGCCGTTCCCTGCAACGCGATGAAGGTAGGACTTGATATCGGTTCGGCCAACTCCAACGAAATCCCCCAATCCTGCACGACTTGCAAGGTGTAGGACAGACCTTGGTTGGCTGGCAGGTCATCGACGATCGGAGATGCGATCAGCCATGCTGATGAATTCGTCTCCTGGGGATACACCGCTGCCGGTCGCGTGTAAGTCCATTGCAAACGGTGATCGCTTTGCAACGTAAACTTAGATTTTTCGAACCACGATACCATCGGATACTGCTTGCCTCGATTGGCGATACTCCATCGCCCAACTGGCCGCTGCGGGTATTGCGACACCTCCACGCTCATGCGTTTGAACTCGTCCATCGTTTTCTGCAATCGTTTCCCGTTGATCCACAGGTCACCGTCTCGAATCTCGATCCTCTCGCCGGGCAGACCCCAAGCGCGTTTGACCATCACCCCCTGCCCGCCTTCCGATTCCAGAGCTACGACCGCCAATCGGTCGGGCAATTCCTGGAGGGGCAGCGGATCGACGTGGATTCTCTGCCCGGGACTGGCCTGGGAATCAACCTGGCAGTTCCCCCCGCACAGCACGCAACGGGTTGCCAGTTCGGGTCGGTAAGAATCGACGGACACCCGCTGGGTGGCAGCACATACGGAGCAGCGGGCCTGGTAGGCGGGCCCTTGGAGGCTGGGTTCCATGGACGAGGAACCGATCTGGAATTCGAGATCCGAGCCGCAGCCGGCCGCTGCGACCAGGAGGGCTATCAGCCCCATCCTGAGGACCTCTTTGCCGATCTGCCGTATTGCAGCATGCCGAATCGGCTGGCTTCGGAGTGAACCGGCCAGCAGCCGAGAAGTGTCCATGGGGCGTCGTCGAGCTTGGTGCCAGGAGACTCGTGAAAGGTGTGGCCCCGACCGGCGGTGATGCGTCCGGCGGCCATGGATTTGACTATATTCATCATAGACGCTTGACAGTTTCCCGTGGTGGGCACATCCTGAATCGTTTGTCCCGATTCGCCACCCACCGTACGGGTGGTGTTGACCGATACGCGGTCGGCCGCACGTTCGAGCGCCTGGCGCGCAACGGATCCGTAGACGAGGCACCACCTCCAGAGAGGGGGCAGCGGGCCGAGAGGCATTCAGGAAAATATCGCAGGAGAAGATCTGAAGATGGACAACAGCGCTGGTGCGCCTCGCACCATGTTCGAAAAGATATGGGACGAGCACGTGGTGCATGCTGAACCGGGCAAGCAGGCGATTCTGTACGTCGATTTGCACCTGGTCCATGAAGTAACCAGCCCCCAAGCCTTCGAGGGATTGCGTTTAACAGGCCGGCGCGTGCGCCGCCCGGAATTGACGGTGGCCACACCGGACCACAACGTGCCCACGACGGGACGGGGCTTGCCGATCGCCGACCCGATCTCGCGGCAGCAGGTCGACACGCTCCGCAAGAACTGTCAGGAATTTGGAATCACGCTGTACGATCTGGACGACCAACGGCAGGGGATCGTGCACATTATTGGTCCAGAACTCGGATACACCCAACCGGGCATGACCATCGTCTGCGGCGACTCGCACACTGCTACCCACGGCGCATTCGGTGCATTGGCTTTTGGTATCGGCACCAGCGAAGTGGAGCACGTGTTGGCGACCCAGACTTTGCTGCAGTCCAAGCCCAAGACCTACGAGCTGTGCATTCAGGGGGCATTGAGCGAGGGGGTCACGGCCAAGGATTTGATCCTGTACTTGATTGGCCAGATCACCACGCACGGCGGGACTGGATACGTCCTGGAATACACCGGATCGGTAATTCGAAATCTGTCGATGGAAGAGCGGATGACGGTGTGCAACATGTCGATCGAGGCGGGGGCTCGGGCGGGGATGATTGCACCGGATGAAAAGACATTCGAGTACTTGCGCGGTCGACCCTTCGCGCCGAAGGATTTCGACATGGCGGTCGAGCGATGGCGGAAGTTGCCCAGCGATCCCGGTGCGCACTACGACAAGACCAGTAAGTTCGACGGTGCCGATATCGCCCCGCAGGTAACGTGGGGAACCAATCCCGGCCAGGTCGCTTCGGTCGACGGCGTTGTTCCCAACCCGGCCGACTGCGGTGACGAAACCGAACAGAAGTCGACCGCGGCCTCTTTGGAATACATGGGATTGAAACCGGGCACTCCCATTACGGACATCGAGATCGATCGCGTATTCATCGGTTCGTGTACCAATGCTCGCATCGAAGACTTGCGGGCAGCCGCCAAGGTCGTGCGGGGATATCGAGTGCACAGCGATGTACACGCGATGGTCGTGCCCGGCAGCGGCCAGGTCAAGCGCGCTGCGGAGGCCGAGGGGCTGGACCGCATTTTTACCGAGGCGGGGTTCGAGTGGCGGGACGCGGGATGTTCCATGTGCCTGGCCATGAATCCGGACCGCCTGGAACCGGGCCAGCGATGTGCGTCGACCAGCAATCGCAATTTCGAGGGCCGCCAGGGTAAAGGGGGCCGTACGCACCTGGTGTCCCCCTCCATGGCAGCCGCTGCCGCGATCGCAGGGCATTTCGTCGACATCCGCCAGTGGGACTACAAGTCCTGAACCATTTTTCCCATCCAGGCTTTCGCTGCCGGGAGGAGTTCAACGCAGTTGTCCATTCGCCCTGGCGCGTTGCCACGGGCATAGCACCCAGCATCCAACAAGGACATTGCCGCCATGCGAGCATTCACCAAACACACCGGAACGGTTGCGGCTCTGGATCGAGCCAACGTGGATACCGACCAGATCATTCCCAAACAATTCTTGAAGCGCATCGAAAGGACCGGTTTCGGCGAATTTCTGTTTTTCGATTGGCGTTACCTGGAAGACGGCAGCGAGAATCCCGACTTCGAGTTGAATCAACCGCATGCGCGAGACGCCAGCATTCTGTTGGCTCGACGCAATTTCGGCAGCGGCTCCAGCCGCGAACATGCGGTGTGGGCCTTGGATGACTACGGTTTCCGCGTCGTACTGGCCCCGTCCTTCGCAGATATCTTTTTCAACAACTGCTTCAAGAATGGCGTCTTGCCCATCCGTTTGAGCGAAGCCACCATTGATGATCTGTTTCAGCGTACCGCCGAGCATGCGCCCTACGGATTGACTGTCGACTTGGAAACGATGACCATCCGTGACGCGCATGGTCTGGAGTTGGAGTTCGACGTCGAACCGTTTCGTCGGCATTGCTTGCTCAACGGTTTGGACGACATCGCGCTCACACTGGAGCACGAAGACAAGATCACGGCCTACGAAAAAGCCCGTGGCATGCCGCCGGCGGACGCATCGGCCAGCTAGTCCGAGGCGGTCTTTCGCCGCGTTTCCGTTCGTCGAGGCGGTGCTTCCTTGCCACCCGGTCGATCCCCCTCGCTCTTCAGGGAACGCCACACTGCCATCGTGGGCGACGGGGCGGTCAGAAGGTGTCTTCAGGGGCGACGATTTCGAGCAACTCGACGGCAGGTTGTCCATCGCAGTAGATCATGGCGGTGCGGCCATACGTCAGATGCCCTACCGGCACCTGAAAGATTCTCGCCAGGTCCGGACCACACCCTACCTGCCACAGAGCGACCAACTCGACGCGGCGCAATACATTGTGTTGAATCAAGACCCGGCCGAGTGGAATGCGTTGCGAAAGAATCTCGTCCCGAACTTGCGGTTGCAAGACGTTTAAATCGAGCCGCACGATGCCGAATTGCACCGCGCGACCATCGGACTGTCTACGCAGAACGATTCGCCGCAGATAGTAATGTTCCTCCTGGCGGGCCTCCAGGACTTCGACATCCACCAGACACCCATGCCGCTGCTCGACGGTCACCGTCATGTGGTTGTTGTGGTGCAGCAACTTGCGATAGGCCGCTGGGCAATCGCCGCTGGTGCACCGCGTCAACTCCCCCAAGGCGCTCCGGTCTGCGTAGAACAACGCTACCAGCGCGTCGAGATCAACGGCGGGGCGGACCTCCGACACGGCGTTGCTCCTGCTCATACGGGTAAGGAAAGACAATATAAGGAGGGTGCGGCTCAACTGGCGGTGATCGGCAGGGGCGCTGAGGTCGGCAAGGGGACGATCGACGGCGAAGAAGTGGAATGCCGCTCGAGGACCGTATCGATCAGGTACACCAACAGACGCTGCATCGGTTCGTGGTCGATCTGGGCCGCTGCTTCCAACGCCCGCTGTTCGTGTTTGTCGACCAGGCGGTGCGCTTGATCGAAGACGCGCGCCTGCTGGTACAGCCTGGCGACCTTCGCCACGCGGGCCGAATCGCTCAGATCACAATCGGGGTCCACCAACTCGAGCAATTCCTGCTGTTGGTCGGTCGGCAGATTGGCCAGGGCCAAGGCCCACAACAGGGTCGGGCGACCACCCAACACGTCGGCTCCAGCCGTCAGTTTGTTGTGCTCGTCTCCTTCCCAATCCTGCAAATCATTGAGGATTTGAAAGGCCACGCCAAGATTTCGAGCATACGCACGGAGGGGCTCGACCAAATGGTCGACTGGCCCGGCCAGTCGCGCACCGGTGTAGAGGGCGGCTTCGAACGCCGGCGCGGTTTTCAAGGCGTAAATCTTCAGCGCATCGATGGGAGCCAACCGCTTGTCCGATGCATCGCGCCAAATCAACTCGGCCCCCTGCCCCTCGGACAACCGCGTATGCGCGCCGGCTAGACAGTCCAGGATATCGGCCGCCGTCTCGGGGCCCAGTTCGGCCGCATCGCGACTGACCATCCGGTAACCGAGCCCAATCAGAAAATCGCCTACGTTGATAGCCGTGGACAAACCGTAGCGTCGATGCATGGTGGGTTCACCATACCGGAAAAGGTCATCATCCTCGATGTCATCGTGCACGAGACTGGCCTTGTGAAACATCTCGATGCTCATCGCGGCTCGCAACAGGCTGTCGGGAAAGGCGTGGGCCGCTTCGGCCCCACCCTCCAAGGTGGCCTTCCCACCAGTCATGGCATCGTAGGTGGCCAAGGTGATAAACGGACGGGCATACTTGCCGCCCTTGGCGACGAAGTCCAGTGCCAGTGTCTCGGTTGCGGCAATCGGATCGATGTTGTGCAGCAACTCATCACCCAACCGCTCCGGCCGGCTGGCGCGAGCCCGCGGCACCAGTCGCTCCAGCGTTTCGCCTTGAAACAGCGAATTCGCCGCCCGCATCAAATGCACATAAGTGCGCGTGGTCTCGGCGGGTTTCTGAGCCCGCGTCAAGATCATCTCGCGGACCCACTCCTCGTCGACACTGGTATTGCGGCAGTTACTCGACAACAGGGGGACGGCCATGCACGGGATCCCGGCCAACAAGATCTTGTCGATCGCCTTTTCCAGCACATTCAAGCAGGCTACCCCGACGATGGCGTCGACGTATCCGCTGACGATGATCTTCAACACGACAGGGCTTCCTTCGGCCACCAGGACCTTGTACCCCATTTCTTCGGCCAAGGTCCGGAAGTCGGCAATGCTGCACGCCCCGCACTGCTTGCAGTTCATCCCGAACTCGTCGTAATCGGCGGGACAACCTTCGGCATGCTTGAGGCAATGCGGCAGCAGAAACAACCGCCGGCTGGGATCGGTGGCCGCGACTTGATCTCGATAGAAAGCGCTGCTGACCATCACCATGACCCACCCCACGTATCCTTCCGGCAGGCCTTCCTCTTCAAGCAACCTCCGCGCTACCGACTCCATTTCGTCCTTGGTCAGCGGCCGGCGTTTGTCCAACCGCTGCCCGATTTCGTCGCAACGAGCCTTCAGACGCTCGCGCAATTCCCGCGTTTCGGGAACGATCTTGAGGTGACTCGTCTTTCGCCGCCGGCTTTTTTTGGGCGGCGAACCAGCGGGATCGGGCGCCGATTCGCTGGGGACAGATATATTCGAGGGGATAGAAGACAAAACTGTCGTTCCTCCGGAATTGATATGCAAGGAAAGGGAAGCCCGGGGAGCCTGTCAGGCGGTTCGACCGATGGCCACGATCTGCCATATTATTCTAGGCATCGGCCAAGCCGATCGGTCACTTCCCGCGCGGTGCCGAATCCAGTTCGAGGGCAAATCCTGCCCCCAACGAAGATTTCGACCGCAATCCACACCACGTTGTCCCCTGTGGTTTCTGTGTCCGTTAACCCGCCGGATCCTCGCCGGTTTCGCTCCAGCGACGACAGGCGGCTCCGAGCGCAGCTACCGAAAATATAGTCGGGTACAGTTTTTCGTAGTACCACAGCTTGGCAAAGTAAAAGCCGATCGGCCAGGGGACCTCAAGGAATCCCTGCTGCACGGCGTCCGTCAACCAAGCCAGGCCCCGTATTATAGTTGGATCGGTCGGCGGGCTGCCAGCAGTGGTCAGCAAGGCCTCGAGGGCAACGGCGGTTTCTTCGACCGTACTATGGTGGATTATTGACCCTTCCTGCCCTCCCTCTGGCTGGGACACGGCCCCGTGGTGGTGCTCCGGTGCCACAACCAGTGGTGCCGAACGAATCGCGTAGGGGACGCTCGGCCCACCGCCCCATCCACCGTCCCCATTTTGCGCGCGTCGCAGGTATTCCCATCCCCGGCGGGCGGGCGCATCCCCGGTACGTCCGGCAGCCGCATATGCCAGCAAGACCCTCCCGGTACCGTACACTGGGTTGGATTCGTCGGGACGATCCTGGTTGCCGAACCAAAGGGGCAACCAAGAACCGTCGGGCTGTTGCGTGCGGGCCAGGTAACGAAATCCTCGTTGGATGGCAGCCTCAATCTGACGAGCTTCGGGAAGACGAACTGCCGATTGCCGTTCGGGGCGGTCACCGGCTCGCTCCACTTCGGCGGTAAGCCAGTCCAAACGGCTCCTCCAGGCCCACAAAGCCCGAATGGCATGGGCGGTCAGATCCGTGCCGCTGCGGTCGAAGGGGAGCTTACCCCAGCCGCGACAAAAGGTCGGCCATCCCCCATCTCGGTTCTGCAGTCGCAGCAGCCAATGCAATCCCCTCGCCACCCCGCTTGCGATCTCCCCGGACAGTTGCTCCCATCGTGGATCAGTCAGATCCAGATAGCTCAGTGCCAGCAATGCGGCCGGGGTATCATCGGCGTCGGGAACGGCGCCCGACAGATCGGTCCAGCCCCATCCACCCGGATCAGCCCCCGTGAAGGGATGCCGCTGGCGATGTTGGCAGCTCAGCAACCAGCGCACCGCCGTTTCTCCCACCAGGCCCTGGGCGGCCCAATCATCGGTGCCCAGTGGCGGCCGGGAATCGCCCTCGCGCCGGCTGGCTTCGCTCGATGAAGTGTTCGGCACTGGAGATGAAATCAACTGCAACCGGTTGTGGCGGCGAGCGACGGCTGCCATCGATAAACTGGTCACCCAAGTCGCCAGGTTGGTGTCGATGGGCCAGCTTCCATCAGAAAGACGCGAGTCCAAGATAAAACGCAGTGCATTGCGGGCGACTGGTATGCCGCTTCTTCCCATGGCGGCCAGTGTCATCAATACAAAGCTGGTCAGGGGCACAGCTTCGAGATACCCTCCGCTGGTCGGCTGCATGCGCTGCAGCACCCTCAGCGTCGGTCGCACCGCTCGACGTCGCACGGCGCGAATCAACGGGTTGCGCGCGGGGGCAAAATGATGCCGCGCCTGCCCGATGGCCACCAGGGCTGGGATGGCGTAACTGACCACCGGCATGCGTGCCAACCGGTACCAGGATTGCGGCAGCCAGGCCGCTTCGAACGGAAGTGCCGGAACCTGCTCCCAGGCCACCAATCCCGCCAACGCACAGTTGGCCAGAATGGGGACCACAAAGGTCTTGTCCGTACCATACCGCGCTCGCAGTCCGTCCCAGCCCCCCCGCGAGTCAACGTATTTCCACGCGCGGGTGAGGGCGGCGTCCGATGCTGGTAGAAAACCAGTCATTTTCCACGCCGCGATCACTAGCAAGGTGGTGGCGATATTGGAATGGCTGCGATCGGTATCGCCAAATCCACCGTCGGGATTCTGGTGGTCGGCCAACCAACGACACCCCCCGTCGATGGCCCCTTGCACGGCGCGTTGCAGGGAGGACTCCAAGGTGCTGTTCTGTTGCACCTGGTGCAGGGCGCTGATTGCCGTCGCAGTGGAAAGAGCCGACGTGGAAAGTTGCCCCGTCCATGGGCCGCCCACGGCCCGCGCCTCGCCTTGGAGAGTGTGCAGGGCCATTCGCCAGGCCTGCTGGACCTGATCCAACAAAGCTTTGGTATCGAATTCGTCATCCCCTGGTTGCAGTGCCAACGCGCTCTCCCTCCTCGAGTTCTCACACGACGTCTGTACATCCGCGAGGGACTCGCGGGGCACTCTGGATTCTACTCGCAGCCGCCGAGGACACAGCGCCCAGTTTCAGCCGCCTTGGGCATGGCGGCCGTTTGCTGCCATCCCAATCGGTCGTTTGATCGATTCGGGTTACAATAACCGCTCTGGTTCTTTTCCGAACCCCATGAGAATCACGATCATGAGTGAGCCCCAGCCTCCCGGTTCCTTAACCTCCGGCCCCAAGGGCGGCCCGTCGGACGGGGAATTGGTCGAGTTCGCCCAGATCGCCGATGCGTTGCGGGAAGCACTGGTCCCGGGAGAACTGATCGAACAGATATGCGCACGGTTGCACGAGGTACGTGTTAACGTGCCCGCGTGGGATCGCGCGGCAGCAAATCTGGCTCGATTCTTCCGAGCCGCCCGCTCCCCCTACAGTTGGCTGACCTTGTTCGAACGCGATCCGGCCTGTCTACCGACCCTGCTATCACTGCTGGCCTCCAGCCCTCCGTTGGCCGACCAACTCGTTGCCGATCCCGAAGCATTCGAGCTGTTGCGATTGACCGAGGGGAAGCCTGTCGACCCGGATCTACTGCGCGACGAATTGTTTTCCGAGTTGGACGGTGCCGATCACCTGCGACGCGCCCAGCGCGCATTGCGGGTGTTCCGCTACCGCGAATTCCTGCGCATCGCCTACGGCCAAATGACAGGCCATCAAACCTGGGCCACCGCGGCACGGGAAAGAACCTGGCTGGCCGAAACGGTTCTGCAGGGTGCGCTGCAGTGGGCGCTGCGCGACACCGAGTCCCATCTGCCGCGTCCCACCCAAGGCGACGGTCAGCCAGTGGGCGTCGCCGTAATCGGCTTGGGCCGCTTGGGTGGTGGCGAAATGGACTTCGGCGAATCGCTGGAGTTGATGTTGGTCCGCGAGAGCCAGCAGCCGAGCGCCCACTGGAGTTCGCCCGCGGATCAAACCGACACCGAATTGTTCTTTCGGAGACTTGCCCAAACGTTCCTGCGGCTCATCGACGAAGTCACCGAGGACGGCGTCGCATATCGACTGGAGTGGGCACCGGCCGTAATGGACGCATCCAGCCCTCCAGTGGTTGAGTTCCGGGAGGCAGTCGTCCATTTTGAAAACTGGGGACGCACCTGGCAGCGACAGGCGATGATCAAGTCCCGAGCGGTGGCCGGCGACATCGGCTTGGGAGAGGCATTGCTGCGGGAACTGGAACCATGGATTTATCGCCGCTATCTGCTTCCCCCCGACACGACCGGCCTGGTCGCATTGAAACGCAGGATTTGCCGGTCGACAATGGCCCCACCTGCCGGCAGTGAAGCCCGGCAGATTTCACTCCGCCTGGCGGTGCAGCGGATCGAACAACTGGTCGAATTCTTGCAACTGTTGCACGGAGGAGATCGGCCCCAAGTTCGCGTGGGGAATACCTTGAGGGCGATTCAACAACTGACCAGCGCGGAGTGCTTCACCGAGGACCAGTCGAACCGCCTCGCTGCCTGGTACGGCTTGTTGCGCAGCGCCTTGGACGCAATCCAGATTCTGCAGGGGCCGTCGGCCGACAGGTTGCCCGCTGATCCGGCGATTCTGCGGTGCGCTGCCTCGATCGTGGATGGTTCTGCACACTCCGCTTCACAACCTGAGAATCGTCTGGTTGAAGCGGTCTACCGGGCGGCAGCAAACAGCGACCGCTTCATCGACGAACTGTTGGATCGCACCTGTGTAGCACCGGAGTTGGAACAATCTTTGGCTACGCCCGAGAGCGATTTGGTACTGGACCCCAAACCGGCCCAATCGGAAATAGCATCCGTCCTGCAGCCCTACGGATTCCGCGATCCGCTGGCTGCTTACAACCGGTTGCAAGAAATGGCCGTCGAATCGATCCCCTTTCTGTCCTCGCGCCGCAGTCGGTACGCATTGGCCTTGATCGCGCCCGCCCTGCTGCGGATGGTCTCGGCGACACCGGACCCAGATGCAACCTTGATCCAACTGGCCAACGTGAGTGAGTCTCTTGGCGGCAAGGCAACGCTGTGGGAGCTGTTCCGCGAAAGTCGGGCGGCCATGCAACTGGGCGTGCGAGTCAGCGCCACCAGCCCTTATCTGGTCGACATTCTGACCAGCAACCCTGGAATGATCGACGAATTGTTCGACTCTCTGATGCTGGCTCGGTTGCCCAGTCGCGAAGAAATGGTGGCCACGGTAGCGGAATTGTGCCGCCAGGTCGACGACGTTGTTCCGGTGTTGACCAGCTACAAGAACTCCATGCATTTACGCATCGGAGTGCGCGACATCATGGGCCACGATACCATCGAGCGCACCCATGCAACTTTGGCCGACGTGGCCGAGGTCTGTTTGGAAAATCTGATTACCCAGGCGTATTCCCATGCGGTTGCCAGATTCGGCCTCCCGGCGCCCTTCGAACCAGCCACGGAGTCGGAGTGGGCGGGATTGTGCGTCGTTGCGCTCGAAAAGCTGGGCGGTCGCGAACCGAATTACCACAGCCGATTGGACCTGTTGTTCCTGTACGAGGGTGAAGGCGAGACGCGCAGCCTGGTCCCCGGCCCCCATTCTCAACCGACCACCAATCGGCAATTCTTCAATGAAGTGGCACAGCGCGTCATTCAGTCCAGCAGCCGCAGCGGCAGGAAGGGAAGATTGTACGAAGTCGAAACGCCGCTCCGCCCCATGGGAACGGGAGGCCCCTTGGCGGTGATGATATCGGATCTGCAGGAATTTTTCGCCAGTGGCAAGGCCACCGTATCGGACATCCTGGCCTTGCCCAATGCTCGACCGATCTGGGGCGATCCCGTGATCCGGGCCCGTACCTCCGCACTCCTGCAGGGCATCATGGCATCGAGTGGCTGGTCTCCCGAGATAGCAGAGGCAATTTGCCGAAGGCGGCTCGAACTGCAGTCGACAGCATCCCCAGAAAACCTGAAACGCGGTGCTGGCGGC
>RFIQ01000452.1 GCA_003695565.1 Planctomycetota bacterium
CCCTCGAGGCTTCCGGCAAAGCCGACAACACGATCGTCGTGTTGTGGTCCGACCACGGCTGGCACTTGGGCGAGAAGCTGATCACCGGCAAGAACACGCTCTGGGATCGCTCGACCCGCGTCCCGCTGATCTTCGCTGGACCTGGCATCCCCGCCGGTGGGCGCTCTCCCCAACCGGCGGAGCTGCTCGACTTGTACCCCACCCTGGTCGAGCTGTGCGGTTTGCCGCAGCGCGATGGACTGGAGGGTCACTCTCTCGTCCCGCAACTGAACCATCCGAATGCACCGCGTGAGTGGCCGGCCATCACTTCGCACAACCAAGGCAACCATAGCGTGCGGACCACCGAGTGGCGCTATATTCGCTATGCCGACGGCTCGGAGGAACTTTACAACCTGCAAAACGACCCGCATGAATGGACCAATTTGGCGGCCGCCCCGAACATGGAAAGCACCAAGGCGGAGTTGCGCAAATGGTTGCCCAAGATCGACCGGCCGATGGCGCCCGGCAGCGCGCACCGCGTCTTGTCATGGGATGGATCCACGGCCGTGTGGGAGGGAGAACCGATCGACCCAGCCGCGCTGCAACGGTGATCGGTTTTCATTGTGTCCCGTTCAAGGGGGGCGCCGCCTGACGCGTCGCCGAAGGAATCGCAACTTGTTCGACCGATGAGAAAAGAGACATGAATCCTAAGTATTGCTCTCCGGGCACGGTTTCCTGGACTTTGCTGGCCTGTTTCGTCACCGGATCGTGGTCCTCGGTCGCTGCTCAGGATCCCGCGCCCCGGGACGAGAGCGCCAGCGCTCAGGTGGACATCGGTCGCGACGTTGCGTATCGCGATGGCAACCCCATGTGGAAGCTCGATCTGTACCTGCCTGCCGTAGTTCAGAGTGCGGTACGTCAGCCGCGTCCGGCGATCGTGTTTGTTCACGGTGGCGGATGGCGGGGTGGTGACAAGGGCCGGGGAGTGTTTCGAACGTTGCCCGAACGATATGCCGGTTTGGGGTATGTGTGCATTTCGGTCAATTACCGGCTGACGACCGAGGCTCCGTTTCCCGCATGCGTCGAAGACTGCAAATGCGCGGTGCGATGGTTGCGGGCCCACGCGCAGGAGTACGGTGTGGACCCAAAGCGCGTTGGCGGTTTTGGTATTTCGGCGGGAGCGCATCTGGTAGCCATGTTGGCTTTGGCACGGGCCGACGCGGGGTTGGAAGGGGATGGCCCATACAGGGATGTGTCGAGCGAACTGCAGGCAGCCGTATGCGTGGCGACGCCGGCCGATTTTACGATCTGGACACGAGAGCGAGTCCCTCAGGGGCTTGCCATGCTCTTCGGCACGAACGAGAATCTCGAAGAGATTGCACGACGTGCTTCCCCGGTCACCTACGCCCGCCGTGATGCGCCTCCCATGCTGGTGATCCATGGCACTGCCGACAAACTCGTGCCCGTCGACCAGGGGCGGCGTTTGGTTAAGGCTCTGCAGGCCGCAGGGGCCAAGGACGTCACGTACCTGGAAATCGAGGGTGCCGGTCATGGCGTCTTCAATCAGGCCGCGGAGAAAACAGGACCCGCCGTCGAGGCGTTTTTTGCGCGTACGCTGGGAGCGACCTGGTAGGTGGCTGCGGTTGGGGCATGGCCAAATGCCGCCGACACCGAATCGATTGCGACCGCTGGTGCAGTCAGCCGGTCCGTTTGTGGTCGGCAGGCGTGCAGGTCCATGGCGTGCGGGGAGCCGGTCGCGTCGAGCCGCTGCCTTCGTCAAGTTATTGTTATTTGATTGGAATACAACATGACCGAGCACCGTCATTTCGTCTCTAAACGCATCCATGCACCGCGACCCAAGCGATGGTGCCTTGCCGGGGCAGCGATCGCGATGGTGTTGTTCGGCAGCTCCTGGGCCGGAGCACAAACGGCGCCGAGCGGCTCGGACCGTCCGCCGAATATCGTGTTGATCCTGTCGGACGACCAGGCCTGGACCGACTACGGATTCATGGGCCACCCGGTAATCCAGACGCCTCATTTGGATGCTTTGGCGGCCCAGAGCGTTCTGTTTCGACGCGGCTACGTGCCGACGTCCCTGTGCCGGCCGTCGCTGATGACATTGATCACTGGCCACTACGCCCATACGCACGGAGTGACCGGAAACGACCCATCGCCCAAGTATGCACCGCGAGGGTCGGAGTTGTACAACCAGCGTCGTGCCCAATTGATTGCCAACATCGATCGGTTCGAGACGGTTCCAGAGTTGTTGGGAGAACGCGGGTATTTGAGCCATCAGAGCGGCAAGTGGTGGGAGGGAAACTATCGCCGCGGCGGCTTTACCCACGGTATGACGCGCGGGTTTCCCGAACCCGGCGGACGCCATGGCGATGATGGCCTGACGATCGGCCGCCAGGGAATGGCTCCCGTCACCGACTTCATCGACATGGCGGTGGCCGAGCAGAAACCGTTTTTTGTCTGGTACGCGCCGTTCATGCCGCACACGCCGCACACGCCTCCGGATCGCATTTTGGATAAGTACCGGGACAAAGACCTGCCCATAACCATCGCCAAGTACTATGCCATGTGCGAGTGGTTCGACGAAACGTGTGGCCAACTGTTGGCGCACCTCGATCGGCGCGGTTTGCGGGACAACACCCTGGTTGTGTACGTCACCGACAACGGCTGGATCCAGGATCCTGCGAAGAACGGTTATGCACCCCGGTCGAAGCAAACGCCCTATGAAGGCGGCATTCGCACCCCCATCATGTTCCGCTGGCCGTCGCGATTGAAACCTGCCGACCGTCCCGATCTGGTCAGCAGCATCGACATCGTACCTACCATGTTGGCAGCCGCCGGAGCGCGGATTCCCCCTGAATTGCCTGGCTTGAATCTCCTGCCCTACATGGAATCCGGCGAGCCAATTCCGCGAGATATCATTTTCGGCGAAGGCTTCGCCCACGATATCGCCGACGTGGAAAACCCCGAGGCCTCCTTGCTGTATCGCTGGTGCATCCAAGGACCTTGGAAGTTGATTCTCACCTACGACGGCGAAGTCAATCGGTACCAATCGACGCATCCACGCACCGAACGCGGCCCGCAGTTGTTCAATTTGCTAGAAGATCCTCACGAGACGAAAAACCTGGCGGCCGATCACCCCGAAATCGTCGCTCGTCTAGCCCAGCGTATCCAAGCATGGTATCCGCTGAAGGAACGCAAAACCGAGTTGACCCCTTCGCCGGTGGAAGAATAATCGAGCGTGGCGCCCTGGCTGCGAGAAGGTCGCATCGCGGATTGTGCGCGGGCGGGCGGCAGGAATCGGTCCGCCGCCGCTGCACCGCCATGACCGTGTTGGCCCGTGGCCAGATGCGAGCGCCGCAGGCCAGCCGTTAACCGAAAGAGAGTTTCCATGATAGCCAGCTCCGTAGCGCGGCGATTCGACCAGGTCTGTGGCAAAGTCGAAAATGGCCAACGCCTGGATCTTGAAGATGGACTGACCCTGTACGATCCGGCGATTCCACTGCCGGAAGTCGGACGATTGGCCGATTTGGTTCGGCGACGCATGCACGGCGACGTCGCCTACTACAACATCAACACCCACCTCAATCCCACGAATGTATGCATCTACCGATGCCGATTCTGCGCCTTTCGCAGCGATCTGCGGGACCCCAAGGGATACGTCATGGGGGAGGAACAAATCCTGGCGCGAGGGCGGGAGGCCTTCGAAAATGGTTGCACGGAAATGCACATCGTCGGTGGCTTGCACCACAAGATGCCGTACAGTTGGTATCGCGGCATCATCGAATCGTTGCACCGTGAGTACCCCTCCCTGCACCTGAAGGCATGGACGCCGGTGGAAATCGGATGGTTCGAGTTTCTCACCAAGTGGCCCGTCCGCCGCGTGTTGGCCGATCTGATGGAAGCCGGGTTGGGGAGTTTGCCCGGAGGTGGAGCCGAGATCTTTCATCCCGAAGTACGTGATCAAATCTGCGAACACAAGGCCGATGCGCACAAATGGTTCGAAGTCCATCGTACGGCCCACGAGTTGGGGCTGCGCAGCAATTGCACGATGCTCTACGGCCACCTGGAACAGCCTTACCATCGCGTCGACCACCTATTGCGGTTGCGCGAACTGCAAGATCAGACCGGCGGGTTTCAAACCTTCATTCCGCTGGCCTTCCACCCCGACAATACGCAACTTGACCACCTGCGCAAGCCGTCGGCGCTGGAGGATCTACGAAACATTGCCGTGGCCCGTTTGATGCTGGATAACGTCGCGCACATCAAAGCGTACTGGATTATGCTGGGCATCGAGACCGCGCAGATCGCCCTGCACTACGGGGCTGACGATTTGGACGGGACGGTGCGGCACGAACTGATCTACCATGATGCGGGTGCCACGACACCGGAGTTCTTGTCGGTAGACCGGATCGAAGCATTGATTCGCGAGGCCGGATGCCAACCGGTTGAACGCGATACGCTGTACCGCCGCATTGTGCGCGATCCCGAAGACCGGCGGCGGTGGTCTGTGGCGGAGCCGACGCCCGTTTGACATCGGTTCCGGGCGATCAAGAGAGCGCTCGGTTGTGATTGCGGCATGTTGCTCGACAGCGATTGGCCCAGCCCCGTGGTAGGGCGACCTTGGTTGTCCATTCATCCCCTTCCAACAACAAATCACCACAATGCGTATCGGATTGTTTATCCCGTGCTACGTCGATCAGTTCTATCCACAAGTGGGCCGCGCTACCGTCGACGTTCTGCAGCGGTTTCCCGATCTGCAATTGGAATACCCCAACGCGCAAACGTGTTGTGGGCAACCCATGGCGAATACCGGTTGCATCGAAGATGCCAGGCCGTTGGCCGAGCGGTTCGTGGATATTTTTTCCCCCTTCGACCATGTCGTCAGTCCTTCGGGGAGCTGCGTTTCGATGGTCCGCAATCACTTTGACAATCTGGTCGGCACCCTTCCCCACTATCGGGACTTGAAGAACCGGGTTTGGGAGCTGACCGAATTCCTCGTCAAGGTGCTCCAGGTCGACCGATGGCCCGTCCCCTTTCCCCATCGCGTGGGTTTGCACAGCAGTTGTCATGGCTTGCGGGAATTGCGACTGGATGCCTGTTCGGAACGCGTCGGAGAACAACCGAGCGTTGTCCGCAAATTGCTGCAGACCATTCCGCAGATCGAGTTGGTGGAGTTGGAACGCCCCGACGAATGCTGTGGTTTCGGCGGTACGTTTGCGGTCGCGGAGGAAGGTGTGTCGGTGCTGATGGGGGCGGATCGCTTGGCCGATCACTTGCAAGCGGGGGCCGAAGTCGTCACAGCTACCGACACCAGTTGCTTGATGCACTTGGAAGGCCTCGCTCGGCGCCGCCATCTCCCGTTAACCTTCATGCATATCTCCCAGATCTTGGCCGGAGACGTCCCAGCCCCCGTGCCCGTCGAGAACTGACGCGCAGTCGCCCCCCCTGATTTGCTGCGACCCAGGTCACTAATAGTGGTATTGCAGCGGAAGGTTTTAAGGGTAAGATAAGCGTTGCTGTTGGCGTACTAAGGTCACCCGCACCCGCGTAAAAGTCGAGGCGTTACCCTTGTCCGGTTAAGAAAGAGCCGCGAGGGAGAATGGTTCGATTCAGCGGGATTCGACTCATAGAGACCTTAGTAAACCAAACAACTTTCGGTCCCCTACCAATCCTTCCGACGTACAGAGCTGGTTTTTCGCCAACAGTTCCCAGAAAATGGCTTTTCGGATTTGCCGGGCATCCTCGCTCGGCAGCAACCAGCTTTGTACGTTCATTTCTCTCTGTCGCCCGCCACCCTTTTTGTGCGCTGCGGCTCTGTTCGTCCGACATGTGGTAAGGATTGGTAATGAGCCAACAACGGGACGCATTGTCCGCCGAGCTCCCTGGCGCCTCGCCTATGCAGCCTTCGAGCACCGAGACGCGCCGAGGGTTCTTTCGAGATTCCTCGCTGTGGTTGGCTGCAGCCCTGCCAACTGCCGGCCGTGTCGGTCACCGCGACCGAATCGATTTGGGGTTGCTCGGTTGTGATCGCAGGTCCGTGGAACTTGTGGCCAGCATGCTTTCGGCATTTCCCACCTCGCGTCTGGTGGCGATCGCGGACCGCTTTCCGGATCGAGTTCAAGCGGCTGTGCGCGGGTTGAAGAGCCGTTTTCCGGCGCAGTTCGCTGTGGACAAGGCCACGCGCTATGCGGGGCCTGGTGCTGGGGAACGCCTGGCCGAGATGCCTGCCGATGCGGTTGTCGCATGGTCCCCCCCTCCCTGCCGTGCCGCAGACCTGGAGACGCTCCGCCATGCCGGGCGAGACGTGTACGGAGCGTTGCCGATCATCGGCGCGTCGGACTCGGTCGCGGCCCGCCTGACCGACATGCTGCGGCCGGAACTGACCAGGAATGTCTGCATCGACCCATTTGGTCCTCTGCACGGATTGCTGCTCAAGTGTGCCGACACGCCCGTGGCTAACCTCTGGCCGATTCACGACATGGAAATGTGCGTGGAGTACAGTGGTTGTCCCGTCCCGCCGCAATCCAGCCGCAGTGATGCGGATCGGCTGTGGCGTGCCTACGAACATTTTGATGCATGGGGAGGCAGGGGGACGGCCCTCCGGATGCAAGCCATCGCGGTGGCCTCGGCGCTGGTTGCAGACGTACCGATCGAAATCACGCCACTGCCTGCTGAGCATCATGCTGCGTGCAGGGACGCGTCCGCTGACGGTGTCCCCGAGAGCGATGCGGCCTCCTGCATCGAATCGGCCTGGCAGGTGCGGTTTGCCCATCGTCAACAGTTCAACCTCGTGTTGCGGAAACGCAGCCGTCCCGGCCGCGTGCGAGTGCACCTGGTGGTGTCCAGTTCGGCCGGCCGCCACGCGTTCGTTCTGACGCCCGGCGAGCGCTCCGCGCCAGTGGCTCCTCGTCCGGTGTCCAGCCTCTCAGCCGTGCGGCGCGACCACCGGCAGGAAGGTCCTCCTGCCGCGCCGCCTGGGCCGTTAACAGGCTCGACAACAACGTCTCACCTCACGCTCTTGCGCCAGCCGACCTGGTACAGTTGGCTGAGCGGCAACCTGCCGGCCACCGCACTGGCGAACCGAATTGCCATCTCGGTGCTGGCCGTCACTCCGTTCAGCCAAGAACCGTCCGCATAGCCTCGTCGCTGTTGCGTCCGGCGCTTGCGGCGGTCCGAGAGGATGCGAAACTACCGAGCTAGCGAATATTCTTTCGGCCAGTGATTCATTGGTGCGCTGGCATTGCATACAATGCACGGCGGATACGTCGAGGCATCGTAGGCAAAACGCCACCGGATGCCAGTCACCTCGATGTACTGACCAGGTCGGTCAGTTGGGGTTGGGTTTTAGGGTGCATATTGCAACACTCTTGATGAGGAAGGCTTGAGCATGGCGGATTGGCCGATTGGTGTGTTCACCAGTATTGATGCGGGATTGGGCGTGCACTTGGAGGTGGCGCACGAGTTGGGGATACCCACGATCCAGTTGCATGCCCCCCAACGCTCGACGCGAACGCCTGAAAAGGCGGATGAGTTCTTGGCTCGCCTGGATGAATTAGGCATCGAGCTGACAGCCGTCTTCGGAGGGTTTGAAGGAGAGAGTTACGCGGATATACCGACGGTGGCCAAGACCGTGGGGCTGGTTCCTCCCGAGACGCGCGAAGAACGCTTGCAAGAGATGTGCCAGATCTCCGATTTTGCGCGGTTGTTGGGATGCGATGTCGTCGCCCTGCACCTGGGCTTCGTGCCGCATGATCGAACCAGCGGCGAATACCGCCACGTGATTGCCGTCACGCAACGTCTATGCGATCACGCCAGCATCAATGACCAGGCGGTGCACCTGGAAACGGGTCAGGAAACCGCCGACGCATTGCTGCAATTCATCCAGGACGTGGAACGGGGCAATTTATTCATCAATTTCGATCCGGCGAACATGATTCTGTACGGGACGGGCGAGCCGATCGAGGCGTTGAAGAAGGTTGGAGCCTACGTGCGCAGCGTGCACTGCAAAGATGCCAAATGGAGTGACCAGCCCGGTGTCACCTGGGGGCAGGAAGTGCCCTTGGGAGAGGGGGACGTCGACATCGAAGCCTACCTGAGCACCCTCAAAGAGATTGGTTACCGCGGTCCTCTGACGATCGAACGTGAAATCCCGCAAGAGCCGGAACGGCAGAAGGTCGAAATCGCGCACGCTGTGAATCTGCTCACTCAATTGCGCGAAAAATTGCTGGGTTGATTTGCTCGCTGCTGCCGGTATCGATCGCGTGCTGGGGGCACCGCGCAAGCCGGAATCCGGCTTGGATCATTCATCGACAGGGCAGTTTGCGGAAGGCTCTCGAACGAAATGCAAAGACCATGGCTGAGCTAAATGTCAGTGAATTGCGCAAGGAATATCGCACGGCGGCCGAGTCGCTGCGGGTTCTCGATGGTGTGAATCTGGAATTGAAATCGGGTGAAGATGTTTCGATCGTCGGGCCCAGCGGGTGTGGAAAATCGACGTTGTTGTATATCTTGGGGACCCTGGATCGGCCCACCGCGGGCAGTGTTCGCTTGGACGACGTGAATCCATTCGAGCTGTCTCCAGAGCAACTGGCGGTTTTTCGCAACCGAAATATCGGCTTCGTATTCCAAGATCATCATCTACTGCCCCAGTTGACGGTGCTGGAGAATGTCCTGCTACCGGCGCTGGCCCAGGGGAAACCCCAGCAGGATACAGTGGATCGCGCGCGAGAATTGGTCGTGGCGGTGGGACTGGAAGGACGAATCAGTCACCTCCCCGCGCAGTTGAGCGGTGGGGAGAGGCAACGCGTGGCGGTGGCCCGGGCTCTTCTCTTCCAACCCAAACTCATTTTGGCCGACGAGCCTACGGGCAATCTCGATTTTGACAACACCCAGAAGATATCCCAGCTCCTGTTCGAATTGCCGGCGCAGCAGGGTGCGATGCTGGTCGTCGTGACACACAGCGATTGGGTGGCTGAGCAGGCGCATCGTCGCATGCGGTTGCATCAGGGAAAACTGCAGGAGGTTTGACGATGGCTCGATTAACGATTGGGCGCGTCGCCTGGCGTTCGCTGGTCTATTTCGCCCGGTCGAACGCTGCCGTGGCGATGGGGGTTGCCGCGACCACTGCAGTGATCACAGGGGCGTTGTTGATCGGTGACAGCGTTCGCGGCAGCCTGCGCGGATTGGTGGTACAGCGGTTGAGCAACGTCCATGTCAGCCTGCAAGCCCGGACGTTTTTCGACCCAACGCTGTTGCAGACCTTGTCCCTGCCAGAGGGAGTCGCAGCGGTTGAACCGACGGTGATCGCCAGCAGCGCCGCGGTAGAATTTCGCGGTGGAGGCGACAATCGGACTCGGCGTGCGGGCCGCGTCCAAGCCTTGGCCGTGGCGCCCGGTTTTTGGGAATCGGTGCAATTGCCTCCCGGTATCGCATCTCCCGGTGCCGAGGAAGTGGCCCTCAACGCAACCCTGGCCGCGGAACTGGGGGTTGAGGTGGGAGACGAGGTCACTTTGCGGCTGGGTAAGATCGCTGGCGTCCCCGGCGACTTGAGTTTGGGCCGGCCGGATGATGCCACCGTCAACATTCCTCGACAACGTGTGGCGGCCGTGTTGCCGGATGATTCCATCGGTGGGTTCAGCTTCCACACGAATCAAGCTCCACCACGCAACGTCTTTGCGTCCCTGGCCACCGTGACTGACATGCTCGACACCGGTGGCCGCGTCAATGGGGCGCTGGTTCTGGCACAGCTCGCAGGCAGTTTTCCGGACGAGGTCGGCCAGCAGTGGGCCAGCGAATTGAACCTCCAGTTTCGCCCTCGCTTGGAAGATTATGGCCTGCAATTGGACCGCCATACGAGGATATTTCCGGATCCGAACATCGACGATCCCGCGCTGGGCCAAACTCCACCCGAGACGGTATTCGATTACTACCAACTGACGTCCAAGGAGTTGATCATCGACCTGCCGACCAGCGCAGCCGTCTACGACAAGGTAGGACACTCCAATGCCACGCGGATGTTGGCATACCTGGCAAACTCGATCGCCAGGATCGAAGCTCCCCAGAGAGACATGCGGCCCGACCGCCGCGCGGCGGTCTTCGAGGCGCGACATCCCGATGATGTCTTGTACAACGCTCAGCGAGGCCGGCCGAGCATGCAGTTGGCTATTGTCGAACCGCCAGCCAGTATCGACGATGCGATTCGTGCTTCGCGAATGGGTGATATCGGTTTCGGTGCTGAGGAGGAAGATCTCCCCAAGATACTCAGCCGATTGGTTCCCTACTCGATCGTCGTGGGCGTAGATCCGGATGAGGAACTGCGATTGCAAGATTATCGCCAGATCGATTTCTCGGACTTGTATGTTCCTTACTGTTGGATCAATACCTGGCTGGCCGAACAACTGGACGCTCAACCCGGCGATTGGGTACGGATGACGTACTACCAGCCTGAAACGGCGGATGGCCAGCAAGTGGAACTGGCAACCAATCTAATGATCGCAGGTATCGTTCCCATTACCGAGCCCAAGCGACGGTTCTTGCGCAACCGGCCTGCCATGTTCGACCGACGGCCAACGGTTTTCAATGATCCTCACATGACTCCCAGCGTGCCGGGCGTCACGGACCAGGAGTCGATTTCCCAATGGGATTTGCCGTTCCCGTTGACCTACGAGATTGAGCCGGTGGATGACGAGTACTGGAACAACCATCGCCTGACGCCAAAGCTGTTCTTGCCGTATCGATATGCGGCGACTCGATCGATGTTTGCCAGCCGCTTCGGGGCCACGACGTCGGTTCGCGTGCCGGCATCGAAGGTATCCGACCCACAGGTACTGCGCGACGCCATCGACGAAGCGCTTCTGCCGACGCGGGCCCTGAAGGGATTGAACTTCATCCCGATCCGTTCCCAGCAGTTGGAGGCATCGGCAGGCACGACTCCGTTTGATGCGCTGTTCCTGTCGCTCAGTTTCTTTGTCATCGTGGCGGCGCTGTTGTTGGTGTTTCTGCTGCTGAAATTGGGCTTGCAACAGAGGGCAACCCAGGTGGGAGTCTGGTTGGCATTGGGATTCACTGCGGCCCGGATTCGGAGCATTCTGCTGCGTGAGCAAGCATTGGTATGCCTGCTGGGTACGGCCATCGGCATCGCTGTGGGGATCGGTTATGCCCAATTGATGCTGGCCGGTTTGGAGACCTGGTGGGTCGGGGCGATCACCACCCGATTCTTGGATTTTTACATGACCCCAGTCAGTCTGGTGTTGGGGGCCGTGAGCGGTGGCGTGGTGAGCTTGCTGACCATTTTCTTGGGGCTGCGTCAATTATCGCGGCTCGAGCCTTTGGTCGTTTTGCGGGGGAATGCGAGTTCGCTCAACCTGCCGGACCAGGGCCGCCCGGCCATTTGGGCGGGATTGGCTGCGGTGGCTGGTGTGGCCGGCGCAGCGACCGTCGTGGCAGGGCTCAATCAAACAGGAATGGAGCGCGCCGGCGCATTCTTCGGCAGTGGCATGTTGTTGCTGTTGGCTGCGCTGCTTGCATTGCGCTACCGCATCGAAGTGCAAATGTCTGCGGTCCAGCAACCGACGCGTATCGGTTTGGCAGGCATGGCATTCCGGTCGGCCATTCGCAATCCTGGCCGCAGCATGCTGGCGGTCAGCATGCTGGCGGTGACTTCCTTTTTGATCAGTTCCATGAGCGTGTTTCAAATGTCGCCCACGCAGCGCGGGTATGGAGGTTTCGATCTAATCGCGGAAAGCTCGATTCCGATCTTCAAGGATCCTGGATCCGGCGCCGCGCGGCAAGAGATGTTAGGTCCCAAGGCCGCAGCCTTGCAGGGAGTTTCGATCGTTTCCTTCCGGGCCAGGTTGGGGGCGGATGCCAGTTGCAATAACCTGTACCAGGTTGCCGAACCTACGATACTCGGCGTACCGCCGCGGATGGCGGAATTGCATGATTACGCCCCCGAGAAGGTCGCCTTCGATTGGGTCGCTGCAGAAGATCCAGAGAACCCGTGGCGTGGATTGGAGCGACAGGGGGATGGTTCTCGGTCGTATCCCGTGCCCGTGATCCTGGACCAGAACACGGCTGCTTGGAGCTTGAAGCAGGGCGCACGTCTGGGCGATACGATCGAATTGGAAATCGGCGGCAAACCGCTATACTTTCGGACCGTAGGGCTGCTATCGAATAGTATCTTCCAAGGAAAACTGCTGATCGGCAAGGAAAACTTCGAACGCCTGTTTCCGCACGAAACGGGATTCCGATTCTTCTTGATCAATTCGGGAGACCAACCCGCCTCGCAGGTAGCCGAATTGTTGGAGGAAGGCTGGAGCGATGCGGGGTTGGACGTTCAGAACAGCGAGACGATTTTGCAGCAGTTCCTGAATGTTCAGAACACGTACATCAGCGCGTTCCAGGCGCTCGGCGCATTGGGATTGCTGCTGGGGACTTTGGGTTTGGCAGCCGTCCAATTGCGAAGCGTCATGGAGCGGCGACGCGAATTGGCTTTGATGCAAGCGATCGGTTTCTCGCCTCGGCGTCTGAATCGCTTGATCACTGCCGAGACCTTTGCCTTGCTAGGTACCGGAGTAGGCATCGGAATCTTGTGCGCCATATTGGCACTAGGGCCCTACGTGATAGAGATGGGTCCTCAATTGAGCCTGCTCGGACCATTGCTGCTGCTGTTGGTGGTCGTTGCGGTCGGGTTTGCGGTCGTGCAATTGACCCTGCGCAGTGTGACCCGCAAGCCGTTGCTGGAAGCGTTGCGGAACGAGTAGGACTGGGGCCGGCTAGTTGCCCGGAACCTCGGAACACCTGCGCGGTCATGCTCCGCTGCTGGGGCGGGACTGACCAATCAAACGTCGCAGATGGGTTCGAGCCACTTCAGCGCGAGCATCCGAGCCCGCCCGTTCGGCCGAGGCGACCATGGCTTCGAGAATGGGGGCGTATTCTCCCAGGCGGCTGACGCCTAAATCCCAGCCGGCTCGGTAGAAAGAATCATAGGCTTCAGCGAATCGACCCTCGGCAAATTGCCTGGCCGCGCGCTCCTGCCACGCCTGGCTCACTTCGTGCAGCAGCGAGCGGCGGTGAGGTCGAAAGTAAGTTTGCAGATACCAATCCGCGGCCTGGTCCTCTCGCATGTATTTGCGCAAGCCTTGCAATTGGGCGATGGTGAACTTGCACAAGGACTCCGTGGTGGCATGGTATCCCAGTCGCACCGATTGATCGGAGAAACTGGTTGCCAGGCGACCGCGGTGGTAGATATCGACAGCCTGGCGAAACTCCCGCTGACGCTCCTGGCCCCAACCAGCTATGGCGAAGGCCCATCCCAAGTCATCGCGCTGAGAGAGGACGGCAGTGGCGATGCGGCAGGCACGCTCCCAGTCCTGGCGGGGCCAGGCGTGGGTATCCAACCCGGCCGCGTGGGAGAGTTGCTGGCGCATGTCGCGCGGGACGAGATCGACATCGAACAACATCTCTACGAAATCGGGGTACCAGACAATTCCACATCGTTCCGCCACCGAAGGCTGCGCCAGGGCCCGCACCGGATTGCGCAAACAGTACTCGATCAGGTCGCATGCGGCTGCAAACTTGGCCCACCCGAATTCCTGCAGAAGGGCGACTGCGTGTTCATGTTTTCCGTCGGCGAGTTGATCATGGATCGTCGATATGGCGGCACGAACCTGCGCGCCCGACCTGGATGCGTCGGACAACTGGTCAATCAACCAATTGCGCCAGGTCTCGCATTGCAGATCGGCCGTCTGCGGGCGAGCTAGTTCAGCGAGTGATTCGCCTGCGCCGCGCAGCGGTTGATGGTAGTCGGGACGAAACAGGTCGATGGCGTCGTGCAGGAGTGCTTCCGCCAGGCGGTCTCCGACTGGGATCCAGTCGCCCCCGCCGTGATACCAGTAGACCAGTTCTCCCAAACAGCCATTCGCCTCGACGCGCACGCAAATCCAATCGCCATACTCGTTGCCAACGATGGGCAGGGTGTCGGGCAGCATGAACCCAGCCCAGATGGCTTCCGGTGCTTCGGCCTTCAACAGGTCCACGCTCACACAGTGCCGCAGTGCCCCCCGAGGCTGTACCTGGTCCGCCGCGCAGTCAAACCAATCCCGCCATCGTTGGCTCAGTTGCAGGTGGTAGCGATCAGCGAGCACTTCGGATGGCCGCATGGGACGAATCTCAATGTGCAACAGGAGGCCAGATAAGGAATGTTCAACCAACGAGAGCGACACGAACGTGTCTCCTCCGCGTGCCGATCAATTATCGGGTGGCGGCAGGACGGGCGGCAAGATAAACGCGGACCAGACCGGCTTGCCGGGCCCAATCGTAGGCTCGTACGACATCTTGCATGGGCACATCGTCGTCGGGATCGATCACCACAGGTACGTCTGCATATGCCACGCGAATCGCCGTCAATCGCTCCAGGAGTTCATCAAAGGACGCCAAGGGGACGCCATTCAATTCAGCGGTTACCGCGCCGCCCTGCCACCGCAATTTTACTACGACTTGTTCGATGGCGTCCTCGGTCGGTTCGGGAGGCGGTTGCGTGGAATCAGAACCTGTGGCCGGCGGCTGCGTAGAAACTCCACTGGGCAACAGTTTCTCGACCGTCTGGAAACTACTGGTTGCCAGAAAAAATACGAGCAGGAGGAAAATGACATCGATCATCGGTGTCATTGCCACCTCGGTATCACCCTGCGAGGGGCGTCTTCGGCGGGATCTGGGCAAGGAGTATTCGGTTCTCATGGTCGCTCCTCGCCAAATACAGAGAACCCGATATCGCCGATTCCGGCTTCTACTGCCACCGCCAACAGCGGGGCCACGGAACGGTAGGGGACCTGGGCGTCGGACCGAATGCGGATCCGTAGAGGTGCGGTTGCTGTTGCAGCACGGCGCCTCAGGACGAGGGTCAATTGAGGGCGATTGACCGTGCGGCCTGCTACTTGCCACGTTCCGTCGCGCAGCACGTTGACGACCACGGTCTCACTTTCCGACCCGTCGGGGATGGCCGATGCGGCCGTGGGCAAGTCCAATGGAAGGTGGTTCTCCTGTTTGGCCAGATGACTGGAGACGAGGAAA
>RFIQ01000453.1 GCA_003695565.1 Planctomycetota bacterium
CTCTATTTTTTCGGGTTCAACGAATCGTTTGCTGGGCCGGCGGGCGTGGATGCCTTCGCTGGCGACATGCGGCGTTTGGTCGAAGAGACGTTGGCGAAGGATTACAGTGGCAAGGGCAACCCACGGGTCGTATTGATCTCGCCCATCGCATTTGAGAATACGGGCGACCCCAACTTGCCCGATGGAACCCGAGAGAACGCCAACCTACAGATCTATACTGAAGCTCTGCGCGGCGTTGCCGAGGAGACCGGCGTGGGGTTCGTCGATCTGTTTTCTCCTACCTTGGAGTTGTTCGAGAAATCCGACCAGCGACTTACGCTCGATGGCGCCCATTTGAACGAAGCGGGGTATCGCGCGCTCGCCCCCATTCTGATGCAAGGCTTGTTTGGAGTATGTCGGCACTCGCTGGACGATGTGAGTCTGTCGCGGCTGAAGCGCGAAGTCGATGACAAGAATTTTCACTGGTGGCATCGCTACCGTGCGGTGAACGGGTTTTCCATCTACGGTGACCGCGGGCTGGCCGGTAGCGATGGAACCTACAACAACCGCGATGTAATGGAGCGCGAGCGGGCGATTTTGGATCAGATGACGGCGAATCGCGACCAGCGCATTTGGACGCTGGCCGCCGGCGGCCAGGTCCCTGCCGAGGTGGATGACAGCAACACCCTGCCCTTTATCGAACCACGTACGAACGTTGGTGGCCCGGATGATCCGAACGCCAAGGCAGGCAAACTTGGATCGCTGCAGTACCGCAATGCAGCCGAACAACAGAAGCTCTTCAAGCTTCCTCCCGGTTACAAAATCGAGTTGGTGGCCTCCGAGGAACAATTCCCCGAATTGGCGAATCCGGTTGCCATCGATTTCGATAACCGCGGGCGGTTGTGGATCTCCACCATGCCCTCCTATCCGCATTGGAAGCCCAAGACGATCCTGGATGACAAGCTGTTGATCCTGGAAGATTACGATCGGGACGGTCGGGCGGATGAATGCAAAGTATTCGCGGGCGGATTGTACTGTCCCACCGGTTTCGAGGTGGGGCGCGGCGGCGTGTTCGTGGCCCAGCAACCGGACATTCTCTTCCTGCAGGACACCAACGGCGACGATCGCGCGGACGTACGAATTCGACGCAAGGTCGGTTTCGACTCGGCGGATACCCATCACGGAATCGCGGCGTTTACCTGGGGCCCCGATGGGGGACTGTATTTCAACGAGGGTACCTTCAAGTTCTCGCAGGTGGAGAGTCCCTATGGGTTGACCCGTTTGCATGAGGCCGGCGTGTGGCGATACGATCCCCGAACCGAGCGGGTCAGCGTCCATTCCAATTTTGCATTCGCCAACCCGTGGGGTCATGTCTTCGACCGCTGGGGACAGGACTTCATCGCCGACGCGTCTCCGGGGTTCAGCTACTGGGCGGCACCTATCACCGGGCGGATCGATTTTCCGTTGAAGCATCCGGGCGGATCCCAGCATCGCCGCATCGCCAAGCAGACCGGTGGTGATCCCGATTACCGGTTCCCCACCTTCTATCCCAAGCGAACGCGACCCTCGGCCGGATGCGAGATCCTCACCAGCCGCCATTTTCCGCCGGATGTCCAAGGCAATTTCTTGCTGACCAACTGCATCGGGGATCGCGCTTTGTTGAACCATACGATTCGCGAAGATCCATCCGGCTCGGGATTCGTGGGCCGCGAGGTCGACCCCATCGTGTACTGCGACGACGGTAATTTCCGTCCTGTCGACGTGCAAGTCGGCCCCGACGGGGCTTTGTACATCGTCGATTGGCACAACGCCTTGATCGGCCACCTGCAACACAACCTACGCGATCCGAATCGCGACCACAGCCACGGGCGCATCTGGCGGATCACCTACGAGGGGCGGCCGCTGCTGGAACCGCCTCAGGTCGTCGGCCAACCCATCCAGGCGTTGCTTGAGCTGTTGAAAGCCTACGAAGATCGGACCCGCTACGTGGCCCGACGCGAGCTGGCCGAACGGCCCACCGACGAGGTGATCGCTGCCACCAAGGATTGGATCAATGCATTGGATCCGAATGATGACGAGTACCTACATCATTTGCTGGAAGGATTGTGGGTGCACCAGACCCACAACGTGGTGGATGAAGACTTGCTCAAACGGTTGCTGACGTGCGATGACCACCGCGCCCGATCTGCCGCTGTCCGAGCGCTTTCGTTTTGGCTGGACCGCGTAGAGCAGCCGTTGGAGTTGTTGCGGGCTCGCGTTCACGATTCGCATCCACGGGTGCGGTTGGAAGCCGTGCGGGCGCTCAGTTTTCTCCGTGGCGAAGCGCCCATGGAAGTGGCGCTGGAGGTGCTCGAACACGACATGGATGAGTACTTGGAGTACACTCTGAACGAAACGATGCGACAACTGGAAACTACTTTGGAGTAATGCATATCGATGCGCAAGGGAAATTACCGTTGCTGGGTCTCTCTGTGGGTTGCGGCCGGGTTGTGCCTGGCCGCCTCCAGCCAGGCCTGGGCCCAACACGATCACGACCATCAGGCGGATGCCTCATCGGCGAAACCGAAGCCGCCACGGGTGTTTCTGGATAAGAGCCCGCGGATCGTCGAGTACCAGTTGAAACGGCTCAGCAACGAACAGCTCCTGTTGATCGAAACGGAGCCCAGCGACGCCAAATTCGATCCCGTGTACATGGCGATCTTGACCCGCGAGGGTATGGCTCGCTCCCACCGTGATGCTGCGTTGGCCGCGCTGGTGACGCTGCGCCAGACCGATCCAGTGACCGTGCTGGCCGACGCGTTGGCGAAGGTCGATGGCTCGGGCGAAGCGGCGCGGCAGACGCGGCAGGCCCTGGCGCGGATGTTGTTAAGCCAACCGCCAGACGTGTTGGCTGCGGCGGAACCCACCCTGCAACGCATGCTGGCCGCGGACGATCCGTTGGTCTCCGGCGTTGCCTATGCCGCCTTGATCGTTTCCGGACACCCCGACCAGGCGTGGCAGCACGCCACGGCGCACGAACGCCTGCCCCTTTTGCTGGCCAATCTGGGGCTGGTTGAGGATGCTCAGCGTCTGGCGCCGCTGTTCGAGCGCACCGTCGAACTGGCCTCGGCCGGGCCTGCCAGTACCCGCGCCGCCGCGATCCTGGCGCTCAAGCACATCCCTGGCGATAACAAGCTGAAATTCAAATTGGCGGCGGCTGCTGTCCAGGACGATTCCTTGCGGGATGCAGCCGTGCAAACGCTGTTGACGATTCCCCGAGAAGATCGGGACCCGGCAACCAGCCTGGCGTTGGTCGATTGGCTGGTCGGTTTCGCCGAACGCACGCCGGCAGCCGATCGCACCAGCGCATCGTTCCTCGATGCCATGGAGTTGGTGGAACAATTGCTCCCCGCCATTCCCGCCGACGCGGCCACGGCGTATCGCCAACGGTTGCGCAATACCGTCGTTCGCGTCGTCCGCATCCGTACCGTGGAAGAGGAAATGCGCTATGACACACCCTATTTTGCCGTGGAAGCCGGTCGGCCGGTCCAGGTCGTGCTGATCAACGAAGACCTCATGCCGCACAACCTGGTGATTACCGTGCCGGGGGCGTTGAAGGAAGTGGCCGAATTGGGTTTGCAAGTTGGCCCCACCGGGGGCAAAGATGGAAAACAGTACGTCCCAGATACGGATAAAGTCCTGTTCGCTACCCACATGGTTCCGGCGCACCAGCAGGAAACGCTGACCTTCACCGCTCCGGAAGAGCCCGGCGAGTATCCCTATGTATGCACCTTCCCGCGCCATTGGATGCGGATGTATGGGGTGATGGTGGTGGTGAAGGACTTGGATGCATGGCTCCGTAATCCAGTGGAACCGAAAGACCCGGTGGGCAGCAACCGCGCCTTCGTCCAGAGCTGGACGATCGATGATTTTCCGGATCTGGAAACCAGCCTCCGCGGCAGGTCGATGCAAATTGGTGAAAAACTGTTTGTCGAAGCCACCTGCGCTCAGTGCCACAAACTCGGTCCGGTCGGCGTAGGCAATGTGGGACCGGAGCTTTCCGGCGTCTTCGCCAAGTACAAGGGGGATGCCCGCACGGTGTTGCAGGAGATTCTCGACCCGTCGCATCGTATCGACGACAAATATGCCGTGCACATGATCCTCGACGTGGACGGCAAGACGCATACCGGGCTGGTCGTCGGCGAGGACCAACAGACGATTCGATTGCTGGAGAATCCGGAATCCACCGAGCCGACGGTGATCGCCAAGGAGGATATCGAGGAGCAGGTGAAGACTTCCAACTCGATGATGCCCAAGGGGCTGCTGGATCGATTCAGCCAGGATGAGATTCTCGAGATTCTGGCCTTCATCCAGGCTCACCAGGCTCCCCCCTCTGCGACCAGCGGACCCTAAGCGGCGCCAAAACCCTGAGCGGCGCCAAACAAACTGCTGGAGCGCAGCGGTTCATTTCGTCGTGGCGGCCATTGATTCCGGCCAAGGCCGCGCCCGCCAGCGCGGGTGTTTGCGCTGCGGGATCGAGGGACGGCGCGACGACGCGACGACGCGACGGGTTGGCGCGTACGGATTCTTGGCGAAGATAGCCGACACTGGGAGCATGGCCGGTGCCAAAGTCCATCCGACGAACCGTGGGCCCGGCACAACAGAGATTCTTTGGTCCCCTGACAGGTGCAGGATATGAAAGCGATTTGCATCCAAGAGCCGCGGCGAATGGCACCTATTGAGATTCCCGATCCAGCGGAGCCCGGGCCGGGGGAGGCGCTGGTGCGAACGCATTGCATGGGAATCTGCGGGACCGACTACAGCGGTTTTCTAGGGAAAATGCCGTTCTTCAGTTATCCCCGCATTCCCGGGCATGAATTGGGGGTCGAGGTTCTGGCGGTCGGCGAAGGCGTGCAGAACGTCCAGCCAGGGGACCGCTGCAGCGTCGAACCGTACATGAACTGCGGCCAGTGCCTTGCCTGTCGCCGCGGAAGAGGAAATTGTTGCGAGCGGTTGAATGTGATTGGAGTGATGGTCGACGGGGGACTGTGCGAGCGGTTCCTGATCCGCGCCGATAAACTGCACCGTTCCGCACATCTCACCTTCGAGCAATTGGCCTTGGTGGAGACTTTGGCCATCGGTTGCCATGCCTGTGACCGGGGTGCGCCGCAGCAGGGGGACCATGTGCTGATCATCGGCGCCGGACCGATCGGGCTGGCGACGCTCGAGTTTACGCGGTTGACCGGAGCGACGATCACCGTGATGGACATGGTCGAATCGCGGCTGGAATTCTGTCGGCGGACCTATGGTGTTCCGCACACTATTTTGTACCGCGGGGATGGTACGGAAATCGACCAGATGATGGAAATCACGGGGGGAGACAGGTACCTGGTGGTTACCGATGCCACGGGCAATAACAAATCGATGTCCAACGCGCTGCGCTACGTGGCCCATTCCGGCAGCCTGGTGTACGTCGGAATTACAACCCAGGAGATCTCCTTCGATCATCCCACGTTGCACAAGCCGGAGATGACCCTCAAGGCCTCGCGCAATGCCTTGCCCGCTGATTTCGATCGCATCATCCGCTTGATCGAGGAGGGGGTGATCGATACCCGGCCATGGATCACGCATCGCACGACATTCGACGCGGTGATCGGCCAGTTCGAGTCGTTTACTCGGCCCGACTCCGGTGTGATCAAGGCCATCATCGAATTGTAACTGCAGCATCGAATCGAGCGTCCAGGGCAACGGCGCAGCGGCACGTAGAGCCGCGGGCTACCGGGCTGGTCGTTCAGACAAACGGATGAAAAGGGAATACAGCAATGATCAAGAGCGCGGTGACGGTCAGTCTGGTGGAGGAAGCGCGCGGGGGGCCGTTCGTGTTCTGGGACGGCCTGGCCGACGCTTGCCAGCGCGCAGCAGAACTCGGATTCGACGCGATCGAAGTCTTCGCACCCGGTCCGGACGCGGTGCAGCGGCAGGAATTGGAGCCCCTGCTGGAGCAGCACGGATTGCAAGTCGCTGCGGTGGGCACCGGTGGCGGCATGGTCAAACATGGCCTGAGCCTGACCGACCCCGACCCCCAGCGGCGGCAGCAGGCAGTCGATTTCGTCAAGTCGATGATCGATTTCGGGGCCACCTACCGGGCGCCGGCCATCATCGGGTCGATGCAGGGGCGTTGGGGAGGCGACGTGTCCCGCGCGACGGCGCTGCAGTTTCTGGCCCAGGCGCTGGAGCAATTGGGCGACTATGCCGCCCAATTCGACCTGCCGTTGCTCTACGAACCGCTCAATCGTTACGAAACAAACTTGTTCACCAACGTTGTACCGGCGGCCGAGTTTGTGGCGGAATTGCCCAGGGGGAACGTCAAGATACTGGCAGACTTGTTCCACATGAACATCGAGGAGGCCGACATCGCGCAGGCGATCACCGACGGCGGCTCGCATATCGGACACGTCCATTTTGTCGACTCCAACCGCCGCGCCACCGGGTTGGGGCATATGCAATACGAACCGATCGTGGCGGCGCTGAAAGAGATCGGCTACGACGGATACTTGTCGGCCGAGGCGTTCCCCTTGCCGGACTCGATGACCGCCGCCATGATGACCATCGATACGTTTCGCAAGTTCTTCCGCGATTGAGCGGCGTATCGATGGAGTGCTGCACAACCCGAAACTCCCTTTTGCGAGTGAAACATGATGAATTCTAAGAAGCCCTGTGTGACCTTGGGTTTGGAGCCGAGTTTTGGATTCGGTGATCGCATCGGCGTGGCCACGCCAGGCCACGTCGCGGCCATGCAGCGATCCGGCGCGGGTATTGCGCCGATTTACCCCCAACAATCAATCCGCGAAATGACACGCACAGGGCGGACGCCCGAGCAAGTCATGCAGGACGCTTTGCAAGGCGCTGCGCAGGCAGGATGGGAGGGGCCGATCGGCGCCGATGCCGATCACTTGAAGACTCCGGCGGATGTTGAAATCACCGCGGCTGCCGGGTTTACATTCTTCACCATCGATCCTTCGGATGAAGTCGACCAGCGAGCCGATGACTACTCGGAGGAACAGTTGCGGGAGCGGTTCGCCGCAGTCCGCGAAATGGCGCCGTGGTACGACGGATATGTGGGACGCCGCATCGAATTGCCGACCGGCACCGAAGTGCTGCTGGATGAACAGGCCTGCATGCGGGCCGCCGTCAAGTACGGCGCTGCAATTCAAAAAGCGATTGCACTCGGTGAGACGATTCGACAGGTCTGCGAGTCGGCTGAGCAAGATCACGAAATCGAACTCTCGGTCGATGAAACCGAACAACCCACCACGTTGGCCGAACACTATATCATCGCCGATCAATGTCTGGCGGCAGGAATGAAGCTGGTCAGCCTTGCGCCGAGATTCATCGGGGATTTCGAGAAAGGGGTTGATTTTAAGGGCAATCTGGATGCGCTGGAGTCGTCGCTGCGCGACCACGCAGCGATCGCCCAGTTGCTAGGGCCGTACAAACTCAGCTTGCATTCCGGTTCCGACAAGCTGTCGATGTACCCCGCCCTGGCCCGCACCACGCAGGGGATGTTTCATGTCAAGACGGCAGGGACCAGCTACCTCGAGGCGCTCCGCGTCGTGGCCCGTCACGATGAATCGCTGTTCCGCGAAATCATTCGCTTCGCCCGCCAGCGATACGATACCGACAAAGCCACCTACCATGTCTCGGCCACCATCGACAGCGTGCCCGACGAGTCGGCGTTGGGTGGAGAAGATTTGGAACGCATGTACCTGGAACGCTGGGACGACGTACCGCCCGGTGCCGGATTCACGCAGCCTGGCCGCCAGATCTTGCACTGCACGTTTGGATCCACGCTGACCGATTCCCGGCTGGGACCGGCTATCCGGGACGTGCTCGCGGCGCACCCGGATACCTACACCGAAGTCCTTGCTGACCACTTCGCGCGGCACCTCGACGCGTTGCGAGAAGGCATGTAACCCGGCCCTGCGATTGCGGGTGCGTAGGTCCTGCGGTCCTTCCGTCGCTGGGGTGCTTCGCGGGCGTACCGAGGTGCGAACCAGCGGGGACGGCGGAGGCTGGTTGCTCAGTTCGCTTCGATTTATCGGCTCACAGCGTGACCGGTTCGCACAGGGCATCGATGCGACCGGTGCTGTCACCGAATCGCTCGATGGGCACGCCGACTTTGTTGAGCAACGTAACGTGCAGATTGGCCAGCGGGGTGGGCTCGTCGAACCGAAGATGGCGGCCACCACGCACCTGACCGGCTGCACCGCCAGCCACCAGGATCGGCAAGTTGCGGTGGTCGTGCACGTTGGGGTTCCCCATCCCGCTGCCATACAGGTACAGAGCGTGATCGAGCAGAGTGCCATCGCCCTCCGGCGTGGCCTGCAGACGCTCCAGGAAGTAAGCGAACAGCGACACGTGATACTCGTTGATCTTGGCCACCTTGGCGATCTTCTCCGGGTCATTGCCGTGGTGGGTCAGCGGGTGGTGCGGCTCCGACACGCCGACTTGGGGATAGGTTCGGTTGCTGGTTTCCCGAGCCAACTGAAAAGTAATCACCCGCGTGATGTCGCCCTGCAGGGCCAGGACCTGCAGATCAAACATCAGCCGAGCATGATCGCCGTAGTCGGCGGGGACACCCACCGGGCGATCCACATCGGGCAAGGGATTGTCCTGGGCCGCCGATTCGGCTTGCTGGATCCGACGCTCCACCTCACGAATGCTGTCCAGGTAGCCATTGATTCGTTCTCGATCGGCAGGTCCCAGATCGCGGCTCAAGCGATGAAAGTCCTCCATGACCGCGTCCAACAGGCTGGCCCGGCGGTGCAGAGAACGCAAACGCTCTTCTGCCGATTGACCATCGCCGAACAGGGTCTCGAAGACGATTCGCGGATGTGCCTCGGCCGGCAGCGGCGTAGTGGGCGACGCCCACGAAAGGTTGTTCTGGTACACACAGGCATAGCCGTTGTCGCATTGCCCAACGACCGATAGCAAGTCCATCGCCAACTCCAGCGACGGCAACTGCGTGTCCTGGCCGATGTAGCGGGCGGCGATTTGATCGACCGTCGTGCCCAGGTAGTAATCGGTCGACTCCGTTCGCTTGGCTTTGGCGGCACTGAGGAAGGCGGCGTTGGAAGTGGCGTGGGTGCCGGGGTAGGCGTTTTTCAATTCCATGCCACTGACCACGCATACGTGCTGCTTGACCTTTGCCAAAGGGCTGAGGATCGGTGACAGTTCCTCTAAGTTGTCTCCCTCGAGCTTCCAACGGGAGTAATCGCAGCCCATCGGCATGTACACAAACCCCAACCGCCGCAGCTTCGACGGAGCAGCCGGCGTAGCGGCGGCGGCCGTCATGGCGGGGACCATGGCGTCGAGCAGAGGCAAAGCCAAAGATGCTCCCAAACCTCGCAACACGGTTCGGCGGGGGATGGACTTTTTGGTGATGAACATGGTCTGGCTCTCGCGAGAAAAATATCCGGGGGATGGTTGTTGGCGGGGCTTCAAGGGAGGTATCTATTCCATAGTATCGCGAATTGGGATGCTCTCATCAATCTTTCTCGGCCATTTTTCCGCTCCTGCGAGCATTTTGCGGCGATCCCCGCGCGGCCCAGCTTGCCCAAGGCGAAACGACGGGCCAGCCGCGGTGTTTTATCGCTGGAGGGGAGTACGCCAGGGGCCGTACTGGATCGCACCGATTCCGCCAGGCCGCCCGACCCGCCCCCCACCGGGTTCACCATGCCCGCCGTGCCCGCCATGGCGGGGGATCGCGCCACGCGGTGGCCAGGGATTGCCGGTCGACTATGATGAAGGATGAATCGTGCGGATTTGCGACGGGGCTGATGCACAGAAAGTAAACCGTGATGCGTGATCAATATGACGTAATTGTGATTGGTGGTGGACCAGCCGGCTGCATGGCGGCGGGGCTGGTTGCCGAAGCCGGGTTGTCCACCCTGTTGGTAGAACGGGAAAAGGTGCCCCGGTACCACATCGGCGAGTCGCTGATGCCGGAATGCTATTGGCCCTTGCAGCGGTTGGGAGTGCTCGACCGGATGAAGAACAGCCCATTCGTAAAGAAGAAGAGCGTGCAATTCGTAGCGGCGTCGGGCAAGGAGTCCGCTCCGTTCTACTTCGAGCAGCATGATCCGCGCGAGTGCAGCACGACCTGGCAGGTCGAGCGGGCGGAGTTCGACAAAATGCTGTGGGACCGAGCCGCCGAACTGGGGGCCGAGTGCCACGACGAAACGCGCGTGTTGGACGTGCTGATCGACGAGGAAACCGACACCTGCACGGGCGTGAAGCTGCGCGCCGGCGACGGGCCGTCCCGTACGATCGCTGCACGCGTCGTCATGGATGGTTCCGGCCTGCAGTCGATCATCGCGAACAAATTGGGGTTGCGCGAAGAGATTCCCAGCCTGAAGAAAGCCGCCATCTGGTCCTACTTTCGCCATGCCAAACGCGACGAAGGGGACAATGCAGGGGCCACGATCATCATGCACACCCTGAACAAAGATAGTTGGTTCTGGTTTATACCGTTGCAAGACGACGTGACCAGCATTGGCTGCGTGGGGGATTACGATTACATGCTCAAGTCGGGGATGTCACCCGAGGAGCGGTTTCAACTGGAGTTGCAGCGGTGCCCCGGTTTGCAATCCCGTTTGCAACAGGCCGAACAAATCGACAAAGTTCGTGTGGCGCGCGAGTATTCCTACTGGACGCGGCAACCGGCGGGCAACGGTTGGGTGCTGATCGGCGACGCGTTCGGCTTCATCGATCCGCTCTACTCGTCGGGAGTCTATTTTGCTTTGATCACCGGTCAGTGGGCGGCGGAAGCGGTCATCGACGGATTTCGCAAGGGCGACCTGTCGGCTCGGCAGCTCGGGTCCTGGTGCGAGGATTTTCGTCGCGGTTCGAGCTTGATTCACAAGCTGGTACAGGCCTTTTACACGAAGGAATTCAGCTTTGGTGGATTCATCCGCAACCACCCTGAATACCGCAGCAACCTGACTGACCTGTTGATCGGACGGATTTTCTACGACGGGGCGGAGCGAATTTTCGACCGCATGGATCCGGAGGTCGCACAGGCTCGGATGGCTGCCGCCAACGAATAACCTGCCCCCAGCGGGCGAGGGCCGCGCCGTGGTACTTCGTCGGGTCCGTCCGATGTTCCCTCCCAGGCTGCCCTGGGGCGGCCAACCTGGTGGCGGTCTCTTGAGTTCATCGGCCGGGTCACCGACAATAACCGCTAGCATGCTGGGACGATCCGGCATCCGGCCAGCTCCTCGCAGGGCCGCGGGACGGCCGGTTGGCGAGGATGCCGATGCTGGAGTAGCACTTTCCCGATTTGAGAAAGCAGAGTTGTCATGCCGCGAACTGTTGGACAGGTGTTGGACCAGGAGTTTCTGCAGGTGCGGGCGAAGATTCTGGAGTTGGCCGCATTTTTCGACCGTCTGGAACTCGCCGAACCAGGCGCAGTCGACCAGCGGCAACTCGCATTGCTGCAGCAGGGGTGCGCCATCCTGAACGACGACGAGGGCGAGAAAGCCAAACGCGTGCAGATGCTGTTCAGCCGCGAATACAATCCCCAATGGCGCCAGGAATTCTCCCTCTGACTTGCTCCCTTCCCTGCACGCCTGTCCCACGAACACTCAGGAGTTCACGATGTACTACATCGATCCCCATATCCACATGGTTTCGCGCACCACGGACGACTACGAGACATTGGCCAAGATGGGATGCGTGGCGGTCAGCGAACCGGCATTCTGGGCCGGTTTCGATCGCGGCAGCGTCGATGGTTTTCGAGATTACTTTCGCCAGTTGACCGAAGTGGAACCGCGCCGGGCCGCGCAGTACGGTATTCAGCACTTTACATGGCTGTGTATCAATGCCAAGGAGGCCGAGAATGTAGAGCTCAGCCGGGAAGTCATCGCCATGATTCCCGAGTTCCTGGACCGCCCCAACGTCTTGGGGATTGGCGAGATCGGGTTGAATAAGAACACCAAGAACGAAGCCACGGTTTTCCTGGAACACGTCGAGCTGGCGGTCCAACACAATCAGCAAATCTTGATCCATACGCCGCACCTGGAAGACAAGTACCAAGGGACGCGGATGATCATGGACATGTTGCTGGGAGATTCGCGGATCGATCCCAGCCGAGTCCTGATCGACCATGTTGAGGAGCATACCATCGAACCGGTCTTGGAAGCCGGGTTCTGGGCGGGAATGACCCTGTATCCGGTGACGAAGTGCACGCCCCAACGCGCCGCGGATATGATCGAACGATACGGCTCGCAACGCCTGATGGCCAATTCGGCCGGCGATTGGGGCCCCAGCAAGCCGACCGCCATTCCCGATTTGATCCTGGAGTTGCGTCGTCGGGGGCATAGCGAACAAGCGATTCGTCAGATCGTCTACGACAACCCGGTGGCCTTCTTTTCTCAGAGCGGCGCTCATTTCGACTTTGTGCCCCCCGAGTCCCGCAACATGGAGCAATCGGTTTGATCCCCAGCCGAGGGTATCTTGCCCCTATCGAGGGGATCCCGATAATCGCACGTAGCGGTGATGCAGCAAACGAAACGCAGCCTCAGGGTTCTTGTCGATGAAAGAGAAGCAGCCAGAGTTGGATTTGGACGAATCCGATATCATCATCCTGGAGCAACTCCAGCGGGATTGCCGGCAGACGGTTGCTCAAATTGCAACCAAGGCTCATTTGTCGACCTCCGCCTGTCATCGCCGAATCAAGGCGTTGGAAGAAAACGGCGTGATCACTGGCTACGTTGCCAAACTCTCCTCCCGACGCCTGGGGTATTCCGTCGAATTCTTCGTCGAACTGTCGCTGGCGACCCAAGCAGAAGGTGCGTTTGAGGAATTCGAACGCGAAGTGCTGAAAATCCCCGAGGTTCTGGAGTGCTACCTGGTTGGCGGACAGTACGATTACTTGCTCCGCGTCGTCGCCGTCGATGCCGAAGATTACGAGCGGATTCATCGGCAATCGATCAGCCGTCTGCCCGGCGTCACCAAAATACAATCGATCCTGTCGCTCCGTTGTGTCAAACCTATGCGCGGGCTTCCCCTCCGCTAGGCATTGAACTGCGGCCAACGTGTCGACCAACCTGGTTTCCGCCGACAACCCCTGCGTTCGCATGGCCGAACCAGGGCGATTGGCCTGGACAGGCGGCGCGCAATGCGGAGGCGCAGTCGACCGGTGGGGCGATCGAGCCATACAACGAGAGGGCATAAATCCGATGAACGGTCGATGGCGGGCAGGCACGTGGCTTTCTATTGGGTTGGTGTTGCTCGCATCCGGAGCCTGGGGACAAGAGGGGGACGGCGGCCGATCTCCCAATATCATTTTCATCCTCGTCGATGACCAAGGGTACTACGACTTGGGGTGCTACGGAGCGACGGAAGTGGAAACCCCGCGGATCGATGCTCTGGCCGAGGGAGGGACGCGGTTTACCGACTACTATGCAGCTGCTCCGATCTGCAGCCCCTCCCGCGCCGGCTTGCTGACAGGATGTTATCCGCGGCGAGTGGGCAACCACATCTGGGTGCATCGCGCCGATTCGCCTGGCGGTTTGCATCCCGATGAACTGACGATCGCGGAATTGCTGCAATCAGCCGGTTATGCAACGGCTTGCATCGGCAAGTGGCACCTGGGGTTTCACAAGCCTTTTCTGCCGACCCAGCAAGGGTTCGATTACTATTTCGGGCTGTTGCACAATCTCGATCCCGTGGAGACGATTTACTTCGAGGATCAGGGGGGCGTGCCGCTGATGCGGAACGAAGTCGTCGTACAGCGGCCGGTCGATCCAGCGGAATTGACCGAACGGTATACGGACGAGGCCCTGCAGTTCATCCAGGCCAATCGGGATCGACCGTTCTTCCTGTACCTGGCCCATACGATGTTGCACAATCCGATCGGCGTCAGCCCCCGTTTTCGCGGGACCTCACGATGGGGCGAGTACGGCGATGCCATTCAGGAATTGGACTTCCATGTTGGCCGGATGATGGACCGCTTGGAGGATCTGCAGATTGCCGACAACACGATCGTGATTTATGCATCGGACAATGGCCGAGGTCCAGGAAGGACGCCGCAGCAGAAATTGCGGGGGCGAAAACTGTCGACCTGGGAGGGGGGGATCCGCGTTCCGGCCATTGCTTGGGGGCCCGGCCTGGGATGGCAACAGGGAGCGGTTTGTTCCGCAGTCGTTCACGCCATGGATTGGTATCCCACCATCGCTACGTGGGCGGGCGTGCCTATCCCGCCAGACCGCGTTATCGACGGGCGCGACCTCAGTCGGCTGCTTGCCCCTCAGGGGAATATAGCACCCGCCGCGGAATCCGCCGCATCGGTTAACGCCACCGTGCCGTTGCGCCGGCGTTGGGATCCTCCGGCCGAATGGGCGGCTGTGATCTCGCGCCAGGAATATCTAAATGCATTCTTCTATCACAGTGCCGAAGGGGCCTTGGCCGCGGTGCGTTGGCAGAATTGGAAACTGCATCTCCATCCGGCACCGCAACTGTATGATTTGAGTCAAGATCCCGGCGAATCACAACCGGTTCGGCGAAGCGATTTGGTTCGCAAGCTGCGTGGCATGGCTATTCTGTTCGAACACGAAATGCGACTGGACGCTCGACCGGCCGGCCAGGTCCCGGCTGGAGTCGTGCCTGCAGCAAACCTCCACTAGCAGCAAGTATCGCGCCCATCTGCTGGGCTGGCGGTTTTCGCCTCTGCAGTTTCTTGCACGTAGGCGAACCAGGCACCTGGCTTCTGCCGGCGGGTGCACGGCAAGATTGGCTCGGATGGCGTAGGTATCGCAGAAAACAAATCCATGCGATGGAGTGCGGGTTCCGCGTTGGCCAAGCCACGTGCGCTGTTGATCGTCGTCGGCGGGAGGCGTCGCCCGAAGTGCCCGGGATGGTGGCACTGGGTGAACTGGTGTGCAGGCAGGGCTGAGGCAAGAATGATGAAACCGTAGGGGGCCCACTTGGCAAACCCCGGCGGGGGATGAAAATGAAGCCATCCATCACGCGGAACGGCATCATTGACCGCGATTGTGGGATCCATCTCTTTCTTCCTCAGTGTCGCGAAGCGGATGCGCGGCGGGAGCATACATCACACCATGAGTGATCACAGCCCGGGGTACAGTTTATCCATTCGGTTGCGGTATCCCGATCGTCCAGGTTACTTGGGCAAGCTCACCTCCCGGATCGGGGAAGCGGATGGATTGATCGGTGCGATCGACGTGGTGGACACCCGCGATGGTAAGATCACGCGGGATTTTACCGTCAGTGCCAGCAATGTCGCGCACGGGGAGCAAATCGTCGAAGTGCTGCGAGCCATGCCCGACGTGGAAGTGGTGCACGTTTCCGACCGCGTCTTCCTGATGCATATCGGCGGCAAACTGGAGGTGAAACCGCGGATCCCGATCAAGACGCGCGACGATTTGTCGATGGCATACACGCCGGGGGTCGCGCGGGTTTGCCAGGCCATTCACGAGGACGAAGAAAAGGTTTTTTCGCTGACGATCAAGCGCAACATGGTGGCCGTTGTCACCGATGGTTCGGCCGTGCTGGGTTTGGGCAACTTGGGTCCCAAGGGGGCGTTGCCCGTCATGGAAGGGAAAGCCATTCTGTTCAAGGAATTCGCAGGGGTGGATGCTTTTCCGATCTGCTTGGACACGCAGGATACGGAAAAGATCATCGAAACGTGTCGCGTGATCGCCCCCGTCTTTGGCGGGATCAACCTGGAAGATATCTCTGCCCCCCGATGCGTCGAAATCGAGGAACGCCTGGAACGCGAGTTGGACATTCCCGTCTTTCACGATGACCAGCACGGAACGGCCATCGTCGTGTTGGCTGCTCTGACCAATGCCTTGAAGGTGGTAGAGAAAAGTTTCGAATCGATCCGGGTGGTCATCAACGGAGCTGGTGCGGCGGGGGCGGCGATCGCCAAACTGCTGTTGGCCGTGGGCGTGCAGCAGTTGGTGGTGTGCGATTCCCAAGGAGCCATCCATGGCGGCCGGTCGGATTTGAATCCCTTGAAGCAGTGGTTGGCCGAGCATACCAACCCGGAGAATCTCCGCGGTAATTTGAGCGACGTGATCCGGGGCAGCGATGTATTCATCGGAGTCAGCGTCAAGGACGCTTTGACCCCGGATGACGTGCAGCAAATGCGTCCCGGGGCGATCGTCTTTGCCCTAGCCAATCCCGATCCGGAAATCCGCCCCAGGCTGGCTGCCCCCTATGCGCGGGTCATTGCCACGGGCCGATCGGATTACCCCAACCAGATCAACAACGTGTTATGTTTCCCGGGCTTATTCCGCGGATTGCTGGATGTGCGGGCCCGCGAAGTCAATTTGGCGATGAAAATCGCCGCCGCCCAGGCCATTGCCGAAACCATCCCCGAGAACGACTTGTTGCCCGACTACATCGTGCCCAGCGTTTTCGATCGCCGCGTGGCTGCCGCGGTTGCCGAAGCGGTGGCGCGGACCGCCATCGAGTCGGGGGCGGCTCGGCGAACGACGGTTCCGGGCCTGGTCCCCGCCTGATTCCCGTGTTTGCAACTGTACCAGCCTCTGATCTCGCACCCTCGAGGACCTTTCCGCATGTTGATGGCGATTCTCACCGTCTTTACGGTCGGTTACTTGCTGATTGCGCTGGAACATCGCTTGCATCTCAACAAAGCGGCCACGGCCCTGTTCATCGGCGTCGTTTGCTGGACGTTGTTCGTCGTGGATGTACACAATTTGTTGCCTCGTGAGTCGATTCCGGACTGGTTTGCCGCGGAATCGGTGGCCGAGCACATCGACGACGTGGAACTCCATTTCGCCATCGAACATCAACACCTCACATTGACCGGCGAGATCGCCAGCATTCTCTTCTTCTTGATGGGAGCCATGACCATCGTGGAGTTGGTCGACGCCCACGAGGGATTCGCGCTGATTACCGATCGCATTCGCACGCGGAGCAAGACCCGATTGCTTTGGACCGTGGGGTTGCTGACTTTTTTTCTCTCTGCCGCCCTGGACAACTTGACCACGACCATTGTGATGGTCTCGCTGTTGAGAAAACTGGTGGCCGATCGGGAGGACCGGCTGCGTTTCGTGGGTATGGTGGTCATCGCCGCCAATGCTGGGGGGGCCTGGACCGTCATCGGTGACGTGACCACCACGATGCTGTGGATCAAGCACAAGATCGGTACGTTGCCGGTCATGCAAGAGCTGTTCGCCGGTTCTCTAGTGTGCCTGGTTGTACCCCTGGTCATTTTTTCACTGATGATGAAGGGGGAGGTGGAGCGGCCCCAGCCGCAGGGAGCGGACTTCGAAAAGAATATCCAACCGTGGCACCAATGGTTGTTTCTGCTGCTGGGATTGACGGGGCTGATCAGCGTCCCCGTCTTCAAGGGGCTAACGCACTTGCCGCCCTACATGGGCATGATGTTGAGCCTGTCGGTGCTGTGGTTGGTCTCCGAAGTCGTCAGCCATACGATGGACGAGGCGACGCGATCCAGCACGGGCGTGCTAGCGGCGCTGCGCCGCGTGGACATGTCCAGCATTCTGTTTTTTCTGGGGATTTTGCTGGCAGTGGGCGCGTTGGCTGCGACGGGAGCGTTGGCCCGCGCCGCCGGATGGCTGGACGAGGTCCTGCCCAATCGCGACGTGGTGGCCATGGCCATCGGATTGATCTCGGCGATCGTGGACAACGTACCGCTGGTGGCGGCAGCGATCGAAATGTACGAGTTGCCGATCAATAACGATTTCTGGATGATGCTGGCCTATTGCGCGGGGACCGGGGGAAGTTGCTTGATCATCGGTTCAGCGGCCGGTGTGGCAGCGATGGGGATCGAGCACGTCGACTTTCTGTGGTACCTGCGGCGCATCGCACCGGTGGCCGTGGCAGGGTATCTGGCCGGTGCCTTGGTTGTCATCGCCCAATTGGCCTGGTTTTGATCCCGTGTTTTGAACCTGTTGGGTGTTGAACTTGTAGGGTGCCCGCCCCCTTTCCCGAACGTCGACCACCAACCTCTTTCCCTACCCCCAAAACCTCGACGTCTCGCTTAGCCCACACATTCTCCTGCACCGGCCCGACTTGCATCCGGCGGCTGCCAGCCACGTGGATTCCTTTCGATGCTAGCTACGTGGGTCCCATTCGCTACATAGCCACGTGGGTCCCTTTCGCCGAAAGGGACTCTTCACAATGCA
>RFIQ01000454.1 GCA_003695565.1 Planctomycetota bacterium
GCTGAACACCGGCCCCAACGCTGCGACGCGTTCCCCCGGCAGGGCTACCCGGCGACAGATACTGACCGTATGTCGCCACCAATTCTCCAGGATCACGGGTGGCAAATCGAATCGTTCAGCCAATAGCGCTAGTTCATTGGGGGGCGGAGTGAACTGCAGCGCATCCTCGGCTGGGGCCTCGACACGCTCTGCCGCCCGACGGCTGCGTTCCAACCTCCGCGCCAGCAACTCGCCCATGGCGCGGTCGATGTCGGTTAATTCGTCCCTTGAACCGTTTGGATTCGGTGTGCCGGACTGCATTGCATCGCCCCAGTGACATTTCACATTTGCGGGCCTTGGAAACCCGATCGTTGCCAGAACTCGATACGCTCTGCCATTATGGCATGCGCCCAGCAGCCTGCAGGTCGAGCCGATCAAATATCCCCGCACAGTGCCGTGCCGCGCGAGGGCCTGTTCCGGTTGTAGCGAGGAGAGAGCCGGTCGGAAAGGGTACGACGCATGCCTTTAACCTACTTCGGCACAGCGATTGCTCAATGACAGCCGCTGGCGGCCCGCTGCCATTCCAACAGTCGCCAGCTGAGATTGGCAAGACCAGCGCGCGTCGCGTCATCCCCCGAACAACATCCACGTCCTTCCATGCCGGCTCGGGAGAGCAGAACTACCAGGAGATTCGATAGTGGCACAAGGCGAAAAGATTATTGGAATCGATTTGGGAACCACCAACTCGGTCGTAGCGGTGATGGAAGGGGGGGACGTCAAGGTGATCCCGAACCCGGAGGGAAATCGGTTGACGCCCAGCGTGGTCGCATTTACCGACAAGGACGATGTCATCGTGGGAGAGCCGGCGCGCCGTCAAGCCGTCACCAACCCGCGCCGCACGATCTTTTCGGCCAAGCGGTTTATGGGCAGACGCCACGCCGAGGTCGAGTCGGAAGAAAAAATGGTTCCCTACGAAGTCGTAGGAGCGTCTGACGAGTACGTGCGGATCCGAGTTGGAGACAAAGAATTGACGCCGCAAGAGGTGTCGGCCAAAGTGCTGCGGAAGCTCAAGGAATCGGCTGAGGCTTACCTGGGGCATCGCGTTTCCAAAGCAGTCATAACCGTGCCAGCATACTTCAACGATGCCCAACGGCAGGCTACCAAGGACGCGGGACAAATCGCTGGTCTGGAAGTGGCGCGGATCATCAATGAACCGACCGCAGCGGCATTGGCCTACGGTTTGGACAAGGAGCACGATCACAAGATCGCCGTGTTCGACCTGGGAGGAGGAACATTCGACGTCTCCATCTTGGAAGTCGCGTCCAGTGGCGAGGGGGATTCGCAGAGCAAGGTATTCGAAGTCATCTCGACCAGCGGTGACACGCACTTGGGTGGCGACGACTTCGATGAAGCCCTGGTAAACTTCGTGGCCGACAATTTCAAATCGGAAACGGGAATCGATCTGCGTCAGGATCCTATGGCTTTGCAGCGCTTGCAGGAAGCCTGTGAGAAAGCCAAGAAGGAGCTGAGCTCGGTTCCCGAGACCGACCTGAATTTACCCTTCATCACCGCCGATGCGTCCGGGCCCAAACACTTGCAACAGCGGATTACGCGCGCGCAGTTCGAGGCGTTGATCGATCCATTGGTGCAACGCTGTCGCCAACCCGTTTTGCAAGCGCTCGAAGACGCGGGCATGCAACCGGGCGACATTGACGAAGTCGTATTGGTCGGCGGCTCCACCCGCGTTCCCAAAGTGCGCGAGCTGGTGAAAGACCTGTTCGGCAAGGAGCCGCACCAGGGTGTCAACCCCGACGAGGTCGTAGCCATCGGTGCCGCCATTCAAGGCAGCGTGCTGGCAGGCGATCGCAAGGACGTCTTGCTACTCGATGTAACGCCGCTGACCTTGGGAATCGAAACCGAGGGCGGCGTGATGACGCCCTTGATCGAACGCAACACGACCATCCCCACCGAACGCAAGAACATCTTCTCCACTGCCTCGGACGGGCAAACCGCGGTGACGGTACGGGTCTTTCAAGGTGAGCGAAAAATGGCCGCCCACAACCGTTTGTTAGGCGAATTCAATCTGGACGGCATTCCGCCCGCCCCGCGTGGAGTCCCTCAGATCGAAGTCAAGTTCGATATCGACCAGAACGGCATCCTGCACGTCTCGGCACGAGACATCGGCACCGGTAAAGAGGCTGCGGTCAAGATCGAACAGTCCTCGGGTCTGTCCCAGGAAGAAATCGAGCGAATGCGCCAGGATGCCGAACAGAATGCCGAAGAAGATCGCCGCCAGTTCGAGTTGGCCGAAGCTCGCAATAACGCACAAAACTTGATCTATCAGCTCGAAAAGCAGATCAAGGAGCACGAGGAAAAACTCGGCGAAGACGATCGCAAACCGCTAACCGATGCGATCGAGCGGTTGCAGAACACATTGCAAGGCGAGGACATCGAGGCCATCCGCCAGGCCACCACGGAATTGGAAACCGCCGCGCAAGCATTCGGACGGGTGTTGTACGAGCGGACGGCCAGCCAGTCCGCGCCGGAGGCGGATAGCCAGTCGGCAGCGACCGCCGACGACGGCGATACGATCGACGCCGATTTCGAGGTCAA
>RFIQ01000455.1 GCA_003695565.1 Planctomycetota bacterium
CCCACATGCTCCACCGCTCCTTGGCCTGGTCGAATGGAAATGTTTCCGCCGGCTGGTGCTCATAATCGTCCAGGCAGGTTGGTAGTAATGATCGTCCGACGGATCGATGACCACCACATCGGGCTTCTTGCCCCATTCTTTGGTCAACCGTGCCGCAACGGTAATTCCTCCGGTACCGCCTCCCACGATCACCACTTCGTGATGCTCGACCCGTTTGGGCGTCCCGGCGGCCTCGGCGACTCCGGCTGCCACGTCGTTCGTTAATCCCGCATTCATGATCATTCCCCTTGAAAATTGAAGGCCAGGGCCCCGCGGAACGCAGGTGGCCGCGGCACCATTGCCGCCTCCTCGCCCCACTCTTCTGATGTCCAAACGCCTGACTTCGTTGCCTGCCACTCATGCCATACCACGGGCGCCTCTCGGCTCAACACGAATACTCCCATCGCCAACAAGAAAACAGCGAACGCTTTGCGCAGCGTCTGTTGGTCGACCCGCGTCCCGATCCGCTTCCCCACCACAGAACCGGCAATCCCGATGGCCAGAAAGATGCCTACCGCCCTCCAATCGATGGCCTGCCCGGTATGCTGCAGAACGTCGAAGTACTTGATGAATCCTGTCCCGGCGTTGAGCGCAATCACTACCAGGCTCGTCCCCACCGCCACCCGCATCGACAACCCGGCCAGCAGCACCAGGGCGGGGACGATCAAGAACCCGCCGCCGACTCCCACCAAGCCGGTCAATACTCCGACGGCCATCCCTTGCGGAGCCACCGTCCAGATCGACTTGCGGCCGTCGGATGGTGACTGGCTATCGACATGCTCGTCGTCTTCGCTCAGCCACCTAGGTGGGCTAGCCATCATCCAGGCGGCCGCCAGCATGACGACGGCAAACAAACTCAATTGCACCCCGCCGCTAACGTACTTCGCGCTCCATGCCCCCAGATACGTACCCGCCATGCCAGGCAAGCCGAAAAACACGACGCTGCGCCAATCGACTAAACCCGATTTGGCGTACAGCATCGCTCCGGATGCTGCGATACCACCCACGATGGCCAACGACTCAGCGATTGCCGCCTTGCTGTCATGCCCCAACACATAGGTCAGCACCGGCACGGTCAGAATCGACCCACCGGCTCCCAGCAAACCGAGGCTCAAACCGATCAGGCTGGCTCCAACAATAGTGTAAAACACGGGACCTCTCCTCCCTCGGCGCGCACCCCGAGCGTTCAACCGCCGTGCGGCTCTTTAAAGACTTCAGCTCCATCGATGCATCGGGCCGCCAACCCGGGCGGCCTGGTCTTGTCAGGCTACGTTCAGGTGCTGCACTGGCTGCCCTGGGCCCCGCCCGCTGCCGGCGAGGACTTGCCCGACGCGTCACAACCGGACACACGATTCCATGGCATCTTGGCCAGCAGCATTCCCATGGCGCATGTGTCAGTGATCCCGGCAAACATCAGACCTGCCCCCACGAATCCGGAGAGCAGAAAGAATCCAGGATGAACCAGGTAACCCAGCACAACACCGGACAGCACCAGAAAACCGGCGGCAATCCGCACCTGGCGTTCTAGCGAAATCGCTTTCTTACCGCGCTTCACTGGCAACCCGGCCGCGTCCCATGCCAGGGTTCCGCCGTCGATGTTGATGATGTTCTCCAGACCGGCCGCCAACAGCTTGTCGCATGCCTTGCTGGATCGGTTGCCGCTCCGGCACACCACATACAGCGGCTTCTCCGCCGTGCCCAACCCCTCAGCCTTTAGAGCTTCGGCATCGAGTTGATCCAGCGGCATATTTCGCGCGCCGACGATGTGGACCTCGCGAAATTCGACCGGGGTCCGCACATCGATGATGACCACTTCTTCCCCCCGCTGAATCTTCTCGTAAACCTCTTTGGGTTGCATACTCCGAATCGATGGACGATCAGCAACTGCAGACATCTATGCGCTCCTTTTGTTATGTGATCAAAGTCATATCATTGCTTCCAACCTGCCGGCGGGATGACGGCAGTTTGCTGCCGCGGCCCGCCGGGGTAACAGCTTCACCTATTTTGCTGCGGTCTCAGAGTGCTCCTCCACCACGGGCAACTTGGACGCCGCCCATGCCTTGAAACCACCAACCAGGTCCCAAACGTGCCGCTCGGCCCGCTGCAGCAAACTGGCCGCGATCGACGAGCGATACCCCCCTTCGCAGTGCACCACGCATTCCTGGTCGGCTGGAATCTCATCCAACCGCTCTTCCAGATCGTTCAGCGGGATGTTAAGGCTGCCCGGGATGTGCCCCGCCTTCCACTCCTTCTCCGCCCGAACATCGATGACTTGGACATCGTCACCTGCGTCGATCCGTTCAGCCAACGCCGGGGCGGTGATTCGCGGCGTCGTCTGCAACAATTCAGGATGTCCATCCAGGGCCCGCGGACCGCCATCGAGGTAACCTCGCACATAATCGAATCCGATGCGCCCCAATCGCATCACCGCCTCGGTCTCACGCCCTGGATCGGCGATCACCACGATCGGCTGCTCCTTCCTCAGAATCGTGCCGCACCACAAGGCGTACTTGCCATCCAGGCCGATGTTGATGGCGCCCTTCAGATGCCCGCCAGCGAAGTCGGCCGCATCGCGCGTGTCGAGGATCTGAGCCCCCTGACGCTGCAGTTCCAGCACCTCCTCCAACGGCAGAGCTTTCAACGACCGCTGCAACGCCTCATCGAGTACAGGGCGATCCTTGCGATTGAGAATCGCATCGTGGACGAAGTAGTCCGGCGCCTCGGGCTGCTCCGCCGTGACGATCTTCTTGAATTCCTCCAAACTCATCGGTTGCAAAGCATAGTTGTACTTCTTCTGCTCTCCAATGGTCGAATAGGGGGCATCGCCCAACTGCTTCCCGCACAACGACCCCGCACCATGTGCCGGGTAGACGCGCGTTTCGTCCGGCAGCTTCATCAACTTATTGTGCAGCGAATCGTACAGCATCTCAGCCAGCTCATCGGCCGTCACGCC
>RFIQ01000456.1 GCA_003695565.1 Planctomycetota bacterium
CATCGGATCGTGGGCTTCGTACTGGAACGTGACCACCGAGCGCAGGGGTGTGGTAAATCCGAATTCCTCGCCCAGCCGTTTTTCGGCTGCCGATCGAGTGTCGTTCGTTCCCGTCGGGTGCCCACAGCAAGTGTTGCTCCACAACCCACCAAAATGATACTTCGATGCAGCGCGGTGTTGTAACAGCATTTCGTTGCCGGCATTGAAGACGCAAACCGAGAATGCTCGATGCAATTGTCCGCCATCCTGATGCGTGGTCAGTTTATCGGCGTGCCCCACGACGCGATCGTGAGGGTCTACGAGTATCAGCAGTTCATCAAAGTCCATGGCGGATCGGTTTCAGCGATTAAGGCATACACGGGCTACTGAAGGCAGTGTAGCGAGGTGGAAAGCCCACTGCAAATCGACGCGGTTAGGGGGCCGCTGCGTGCAGGTCATTGTCTCTTACTTCCGCTAGTTTCTCCTGCAACTGATGCTTGAACGCGGCCAGCAATTCCTGGAAGGGAGGGTCGTCCGCCAAATTGTCGTGCTGGTGAGGGTCGCTCTGCATATCGAACAGCTCGTACCCGCCGGAGCCATCCTCACGGTATTGGATGAAGGCATATCGGTCGGTCCGCAATAAGAATCCCTTGCCATTGACGGAGAACGCCGCGGAACGGACCGCAGCGCGCGGATCATCGAGGAGGGGCGATATGTCGTGTCCCTGCAAGCGATCGGGGACCTCCAATCCGCACAGGGAGGCCGTGGTGGGAAACAGGTCGAGCAGCTCGACCAACGAGTCGCACACGGCGGGGGGCTTGCCAGGAACTCGAATCAACAGAGGGACCGCCGCCGACTCTTCGTGCAAACTGACCTTGGCCCAGAAGTCGTGTTCCCCCAAGTGGTAGCCGTGATCGCTGGTGAAGATGACGATCGTCTCGTCTTCCAAACCGGCGTCCCGCAACGCGGCCAGGACCTTGCCGACCTGGGCATCCATGAAGGCCACCGCGGCGCAGTATCCCGCCACTGCCTTCTTTTGCTGGGTCAGATTCATCTTCATGTTCTTACTGGTCTTGTAATTGATCCCCAGAGGTGGAATGTCATCCCAGTCACCCGGGATCTTGGGGGGCAGCAGCGCGTTTTCCCAGGGATAGGGCGCGAAATACGGACGCGGCGCGACGAACGGGACGTGCGGTCGCACGAACCCGACTCCCAGAAAAAAACGCTGGTCCTTCAACTCGTCAATCAGCTCGCACGCCTTGCGAGCCGTTTTGCCATCGGAATGAAACTCGTCGGGATCGTCGGCCTGTACGACGACAAACGTGTTGCCGCCCACCGGCCCATTGATTTTGCCGTCGGGGTTGCCCTCCAGCGTTTCCCCCTGCCCCGGCGCACGCCATTCCGGACCGGGGCTGTTGAAACGCATGGTCCAAGACGCTGGATCATCGGCTCCGTCGTCCCCCTTTTCGATGCCTCCCGGTACGCCCATGTGGAAGATTTTGCTGACGCGCGCCGTGGTATACGCGGCATTCTTGAAATGCTGAGGCCAGGTAGCTCGGTCACCAATCGCCCCCCGGGGGCTGATATAGTTCAGGATATTCAGCGCATGCGGGTAATATCCGCTGAGGAACGATGCCCGGGACGGACCGCAATAGGTGCCCTGGCAGTACGCCCGCGTGAATCGCACGCTGGACAGGGCCAAGGCATCGATGTTGGGAGTCTGGCACAACGGGCTACCGTAACAGGAGAGCGCCGTCGCCGTCAGGTCATCCGAGACGATCAACAGGACGTTGTATTTCCCGCCGACTTCCTGTTGAGCTGCCAAAGACGAAGACGCGATGACGCACACAGCCACGAGGGCAACGAATTTGGGAGTGGGGGATGGCATGGCAATTCCTCGAATCGACTGGCGGAGTTCTGATGCGGAAGCCTGATGGTCTCACTGCGGAGGCAACAACTCCAGCGCTGCGGCGACCATGGAAACCATGGCCGTCTGCAATGCGGGTTCGGCATCGGGATAGAATTCGGCTGAATGCAAAGAGGGCGGGGATTGACCGAGTTCCGCATAGCGTTGCAATCGCTCCTGCGATATTACTCCCAGCCGATACATGACGATCGGTACCCCCGCCAGCCCATAGCGGCTGAAATCCTCGCCACCCATCACCGGGGCCATGGGCAGCACATTGTCCTCTCCCAGGGTTTGGCGAAACCGCGTCACCAGTCGAGCGGTCAGGGCGTCGTCGTTGCGCAGGGCGGGCGTCCCTTCCGAGACGCGAATCTCGGGTTCCGGCGCACGGTAGCTCTGGGCTACGGCCAGCGCCTTGCGTTTGATGGCTGCCAACAAGTGCTGGCGCACCTGGTCGCTGTAACTGCGGACCGTCAACTGCAAGTGACACTGATCGCCGATGATATTGTGTTTGGTACCGCCATGGATCGAACCGACCGTGACCACAGCAGGTTCCTGCGGCTTGATTTCACGCGACACGATAGTCTGGAGATCTAGAACCAGTTGAGCGGCTTGAACGATCGGGTCGACCGTCGTTTCCGGAGCACTCCCATGTCCGCCGATTCCTTTGACGGTGATATCGACGGAATCGACGTTCGCCAGCGAGTATCCAGGACTGACGGCCACTTTGCCGACCGGAGTCGCCGATTCGCAGTGCAACGCCACGGCGAAGTCCGGTTTACCCCATCGCGAGAACAGGCCGTCGCGCAACATGGCTGCCGCGCCGGCCCCGCGTTCTTCTGCGGGCTGACCGATCAACATCAATCGCCCCTGCCATGCGTCGCGGTGCTGGCTCAAGATCCGTGCCACGCCAATCAGATTGGCCATGTGCAGGTCGTGTCCGCAGGCGTGCATGACTCCCGACCTGGTCCCCGATTCGGTCTCGACAGTGCGTGTGGATGCGTAGGGCAGCCCGGTGGCTTCGGTTACGGGCAAAGCGTCCAGGTCGGTGCGGAGCATCAGCGTCGGTCCGGCGCCGTTTTCCAGAACGGCCACCACCCCGAAACCACCTATGCCCTGGGTGACTTCAAAGCCGGCAGCGCGCCATTGCTGGGCCACGAACTGGGATGTCTGCTCTTCCCGAAATGACACTTCGGGATTCTGGTGCAGATGTACGTAATCCTGCAGCACTTGCGGCAGCACCTGGTCCACCCACTGCTCGATGCGGAATGACGGGCCGGATTCTTCTTCGGCCCGCAGGCGATTGGCTGGCAGGCAGATCAGCACCTGCCCCACACACGCGACGATCATCACCCACAACTTCACGGTATTGCCTCCTGGTTTATCCGCTGCAATTCCACCAATTGCGAAACAAAACGCCAGTGCCAAAACAATCCGCCCAGCACGGCTACATGCCACAATTCGTGCGGCCCGATCACGCCGGGCAGCACCACAGGCCAGTCGAGCAGCAACAGCACGGCCCCCACCGAATACGCCGCCCCACCCATCAGCAGGGCGCGAATGAAGTCGTAACCGAACTGCCGCCACATCAGGAACATCGTCACCACGCCGGCCCAGCCCATGGCCAGGAACACGCCCACGCCCAGCGCCAGCGGCAGTCCCTCGGGGAAGACGCTCCGCAAGCTGATCCCCGTTGCCGCTACCGCCCAATACGCCAACAGGGGCAGCCAACGCATCTTACCGCGATACAAAATGTAATGGACGGGGGTCGCCGTGCCTGCGATCAGGGCGAAAATCCCAGCGATGTCCAGGATCTTCAGCACGTAGCGCGCGGTACCGGGCCCCAGTAAATGGTACACTCCGCTGATGGACAGCAGGAACACCGTGGAGAACACCAGCACGCCCAGACTGAGCATCCGCCCAACCGATCCGCGTCCGCGTCGGATCAGCCAGATGCCCCAGATGGCAAACACCGGGGCGGCCAACAGGTGCGTGAAACAACTGACTGGCTCGTGGAATCCCGGAATGGCGTAGGTGGCGGCCAGACCCATCAATGTTCCTCAATCATTCGATATGCGAACTGGTCTCGGGTGCTACTGTTCGTCCTTTTGACGCTTGAGTTCCATCAAGCGACGGTTGTAGGTGGCGATGAGTTCTTTGCGTCGCAGCATACCCAGGAACTTCTGGTGGTTCTCCGCATCCACCACCGGCAATTCGTCGACGTTCAGTTGGGTGAATTCTTCCAGCGCCGAATTCAGGTCATCGTCCGGTGTCACATACAGGAAGTTCGAAATCATGACGTCGCGGGCCACGGCCAATTGCCAGATCGATTCATTGTAGAGATACGCGCGCACGTCATCGGACGAAAAGATTCCCACCATCCGGCCTTCGCGATCGACCACGGGATAGTAGTGTTGGTGATCGTCTGCTACGCGGTGAACGATTTCCTCCAACGGCATGCCCTCGTCGATCAAGGTGATGTTCAAATCCTTGCGGTAAACATCTCTGACCTTCATGCCTTCCAGGATGTCGATGATGAAGTCGCCGCGGTGTGCGGGGGATTCCATGCGACTGGGCACCTGGCTGCGGTACAAGTTGATTTTGCGCCCTACCACGAAACAAATCGTCGAACAGAAAGTCGTCGGCAGCAGCAATTTGTAATCGCCGGTCATTTCCGAAACCATGATGATGGTGGAGATGGGGGCGTTGGCCAGCCCTGCGAAGAACCCCGCCATCCCCACCAGGGCGAACGGTTCAGCTTGCGGAACCACTCCCGGCATCCACTGGTGGAACCACAGCCCGCAGGCCGCTCCGGTGCAACCGCCGATCACCATCGAGGGGCCGAACACACCGCCGCTGCCTCCCGATCCGATGGTCAGCGATGTCGTCAAGATCTTCAACAGCGCGATGGCGACCAACAACCTAATCCCGATGCTGTCAGCGTCGAGCAGGGCCGTTTGCAGCCCTGCGTAACCAGTGGCCATCACCGACAATGCCAGTTCCTCCCCGTCCCACGCGTACCAAAGACCGACGCCGATCAGCGCGGCCAACGCGGCACCGATGCCGGGACGCAGGAATCGCCATACTGGGAGTTTGTCGAACCAGGCGTGGATCTGATAAAACGTCCCCACGTAAATCGCGCCCACGATCATCAACACGATGCCCAGCACCGCATAGGGGATCAATTCGGCAGGGCCCGACATGCTGTGCCGAAGCTGGTTGCCGAACAAGGGAAGAAAGCGATATGCCTCGGGCAACGATTGGCAATACACGAGATAGGCCACGATTGAACTCATGGTTGCCGGCACGATGACGTCGGACTCAAATTCCGCATCGCTGTACAGGATCTCTGCGGCGAACAAGGCCCCGGCCAACGGAGCGCGAAAGATGGCTCCCACGCCTGCTCCCATCCCGGCGGCCAGCATGATCCGCCGATCTCGGGCCGTCATACCGAGCTTGCTGGCCAGGTAGGAACCGAATCCAGCGCCGATCTGGGCGATGGGCCCCTCGCGCCCGGCCGAACCGCCGGTTCCCAACGTAATCGCGCTGGCGATCGTTTTGACGATTGGCACGCGCGCCCGTATCAGACCGCCCTTGCGATGAAACGCCTCGATGGCGGCGTCCGTCCCATGCCCAGCAGCCTCGGGAGCGAAGAGGTGCACCAAGAGCCCCGAGGCAATGCCGCCAACCGCACAGACGACGACTAACAGCCAGGGCCGAAAGGGCGCGTCGGGGACTTCGTACAGCAGCGGCTCGCCATGCGGTTCGGGACTGTGCCAACCACTGACTCGGGCCAACACGCCTGTCGCCACCGCCTGCGTCGAATACTGGAAGGCGATCGCGCCGATGCCAGCGACGACACCAATCCACAAGGAGAGCAGGAACCATTTGCCGTGGGAGCGAACATCCAGGTTGTAGATCAGGTCGCCGAGCCATTGCAGCGTTGCTTTTATCTGCTCCATGGCACCTTTAATGATTGGGGGGTGGGAAATCCGTGCGGGGGTTCACGCCGCGCGGGGATATGGCCAAACTCGCGCTGACTTCTGCTGGCAGCTCGCTGCCGCCTGGCATCACCCGTCCGGCACCCCGCCCCTGGCCCGAGGAGCTTAGCGAAATGCATTGATGATGATCCCGAAACCTCCGCCCTGAAGAATCAATCCAATGCCAATCCCTGCGAAGATCAGGGCCATTGCAAAGGCCTTGATCGGTGCCTTGTTTTGATGCCAGTGTTTCAAGCCATAGTACAGAGAATAGATCAACGGCAGGAACATGCACAACAGCCCTTCTTTGACGCTGCGTCGAAAACCGAACGCCGTCAGGTCCATTTGGGCAAACAGGGAGATGGCCATGCCGGTTATCAAAGCGGTCAATCCAAGCGTAGTAGACACCGGCCATCGTTGGACCTTTCCAATGAATGTCGATTCGGGAGCAGGTTCACCGAATTTTCCATCCACGATGATCACTCCGCCGATGGCCAACGTCAGCGCGCCGATCAGAAAGGACATCAGCACCCACCACGGCATGGCGGCTCGTTCGCGGCGCGCATCCATCTCCATGTCGCGTTTCATGTTCTCCGCGGCTTCCTGGAGATACAGGTTATCGAATTTTTCCTCAGGTTCTTCGTCCTTTTTCTTTTTGCGATGCCGCAATTGGGTCGACAGCTTCTCACCGGTCTGCAGGTTGTATCCGCAGTTCGTGCACAGGATCGCGCCCGGCTTCACCTCGTTGCCGCAATCAGGGCAAGTCGGACCGGTCTTCTGCACCAAACCCACTTCCTCGAACAACGCGTCCAGCCCGCTCAGGCCTGGATCGGCAGCGGGCGCCGTGGAAGTTTTCGCCCCGCTCCCTTTGGCTGCCGCCTGCGGCTTCGGGGTGGGAATCTTGATGACCTGCTTGCACTTGGGGCACTTCCCTGCCTTGCCCGCCATTTGATCGGGCACCTTCAGAATCTGCCCACACTTGCATTTCAATTTGATCGCCATGGTGGTCTATCCCCACATATCCCCGGGTTCTCCCTGCCGCCGCAATCTTTCATCACCGTTCAGGAGAATCTATTCTGCTTGCCACTGGTTTTTTTCACAACTGCATATCATCCATCGGACGGTCGGTATCTGTCAGTCGGTCGGTCGTACCACACGGGGCGCCCCAGCGACCGTCGGGGCGACTTCGCATGGAAATCTACCGTCCCGCCAACATGGATCCACGCCCGCTCACCGACTGCGCCCGGCCTGCCTGATGGAGTCCATCTTGCGAGTCAATTCTGCGACCACCTGAGGATGGTCCGCATACAAGTTGCGGCGTTCCGCCCGATCCGTCTGCAGGTCATACAATTGCCCGGGTGGGTCACCGGGTTCCGGGGTAACGCGTTTCGGTTGAGAGAAACCGCCGGACCCCAACTGGTTGATCAGCTTCCACCTGCCATCGCGAATCATGAATGTTCCCTTAGCACCGGCCTCCATGACGATCGGCGCGCGGGGAGGGTGGGGATCGGTACCGGTGAGAACGGAGTAGAAACTGAAACTGTCCTCGCCCGCGTCGGCCGGCAAGGGCATCTGCCAGATGTCGCACAGAGTCGCCATGATGTCGGTGAAGCAGATCGTATGGTCACTGACGGATTGTGCGGCAATGCGGTTGGGCCATCGAGCGATGAAGGGCATGCGATGGCCCCCCTCCCAAGCGTCCGCTTTCATGCCTCGCAGACCGCCGGCTGAATCGTGTTGGAATCGGGCCACGTCCTGTTCGTACCATACCGGACCGTTATCCGAGGTGAAAATCAGTAACGTATTGTCGACCATGCCATGTCGAGCCAGCGCCCGATCGACTCGCCCGATTTGTGCATCGACCATCATGGCGAAATCGCCGTACATCCCCGCTCCACTGCGCCCCTTGAATTCCGGACTGGGCAACCAAGGCGTGTGCGGGGCGGGAAGTGCCAGGTAGAGCAACAAGGGGCGGTCTTCACCAGTAGATGCGTGTCGATCGATGACAGCGATGGCTTCGTCGGTAAATCGCGGCAACACCTCCTCCAGCTTCAAGTCCGGTGCAATGCCTCCGGCCCTCCAGAAAGCGCCTTGGATCGGTGACCAACCGGGACTGTGGTTCTCTTCGATGTGATTGATAGGAGCGTGTGTCGCGCGATCACCACGGATATAGAAGTAGGGGGGAATGTCGGTCGAAGCCCGGATCCCAAAAAAGGTGTCAAAGCCGCGGTCCACCGGCCCGCCACGCATCGGTTTGTCATAACCGCGTTCCTCGAACCCCAAGTGCCATTTCCCCACCATGGCCGTGGTATATCCGACCTGCCGAGCTAGGCTGGCAATGGTCGGATCCTCTGCATCGATGACCGGTTGGCGGCTCCAAGCCCCGGGATTGGCCCGAAAAGGATACTCTCCGGTCATCAATCCGTAACGCGACAGATGGCATAAAGGCCCCGGAGCATGGGCATCGGTGAAGCGCATTCCGCCGCGCGCGATGGCATCGATATGCGGCATGGGAATCTTCGAATCAGGATTGAAACTGGGAGGATCGCCAAATCCCATGTCGTCGACCAGGATGATGACAACGTGGGGCGACTGGTTCTCAGCGGCCGATCGCGCCGGCGACCACCAGATCACAACTCCGATCAGGAGCAACCAAACGCCGTTGACCCGCCTGCCCGCCATTTCGCTCTCCCACTATCTGTATTTCCCGAATCTGTTTCTCCCCGAGGTGCCGGCCGCGCCGGGGGCCGATAGTCAGCGCAGGCCCGCGCCGGTCGGCCGCAAGACAGTATATATCAACTCGCGAACGAACGGGCCGGGGAGAAAGGCACGTGAAGGTGTAGACAATTGAAGGTTTGCTGCTCAGGGCGCACGCACCTGCGGTAAGCGACCGTTTGTGGTCTTACGAAGCCTGTTCTTCGCGCACGACGATGTCCCACAGGCGTTCGTCCAATCGAGCCTTGGGCAGCCGCACAGTACCGGAGTCGATCGCTGGGGCAGCGATTTTTTGGGGCGCGTAGTGGAGCTTCAACTCCTCGCCCGTGCCATCGATGCGGACGATGGGATCCAGATAGTGCCGGTCGTCGCTGCGAATGACGCGGGCAAGCCGTTGATCCGTCAACACCACGTCGGTGCCGACTGGATAGACGGCCGCCACTCTCACCAGGGCCCGCACGACCTCTAAATCGAACGTACCGTACAGACTGTGCAGGATCAGATACGCCAGGGCGTCGGCCGGTGCCAACCGCCGCCCATCGGCGTTGGTCTCCGTCAGCATCAGAAAGACATCGACCAGGTTGATGATCCGGCTCAGGGGATGCAGGACCCGTCCGGTCAAGCCCCGGGGGAACCCCGTCCCATCGCTGTGTTCGTGCGATTGGCGAATCAACACCGATTCCAAGGGATGCGCATCCGGGATGCTTTCCTCGATCATGCGGGCCGATTCTTCGGGATGCGCGTTGTAACGCAGGGCGTTCGCTGGCGAAACGACTCCGCACGTCAATTCTTGCAAGAGCTGTCGCGGATCATCCAACTGAAGCAGAGACAGGTCCGAAAGCATGGCCGCCCGTGCTGCCAGACGACACATCGGTCGAGGAAAACCCATCTCCGATGCAAGAAGTTGTACCAGCATCGACAGTTGGGCGCTGCGCATGGCGATCGGCGATTCTCGTTGCGCCCCTGTGGTCATGACAAAATCCAATATGAGACAGGAATCATCCGAGATGATCCCTTCCAACCGAATGATGGGCTCGATGAACTCGCGCGCCGCGATCTGCTGCTGAGTCTGGATCCGCCAAATGGCGTTTTGGATCAAGAGGGCGGCATCTCGGAAGGATCGGTCGAGCGTCGCGCGGTGTCTTGGAGGGTCAGAGGAGTCGGCCGGCGGAGGGCCATGGAGGAAAACGGTTTGGCAATCACGACGCGCTAGCTCGCGGAGCAGTTCCGCGCTCGCTTTTTCGCCAGCGCGCAGCAACAGCATTCCTTCGCCATCGGTCAAGTCCGATGAGAACGATTGGTGAATCTGTATGGAAGTTGTCGGCACAGGGTGGGCATTGTTCGGGCGCATATAGTTTCACGTCCGTTAGTATTCTGTGGGCGATTTGGCCCCACTTCAGGCGTTGCTTGGAAGTTGGTCCCAGAGACTGCTCAAGCCAACGCACGTGGGGTTACCCCGAACATATCGGCCGACTCACCCGATCGTCTTGCTTCCTTTTCGGTGAGCCGTTGGGACCACTGCGGGGGCGGGCAATACGACTGCAAGTGAGCCCGGGGGCGGCCGCGTTCGCTGCGACTTGCGACGGGGATAGGGGCCAGAGGTTGGTTTATGCTGAACAAGGATTGCGGTACACTCTCTGCCCGAGAAGGGGGCAAGAGTGATGCGGGACACATCTGGAGACACTGGAAACATGACGGAACCCTGGAGCCATTTCGGAGACCGGTTGGCCCAGTCGGTTGCTGCCAAGGATTCGGCGGTGTGCGTGGGGTTGGACCCGCGGTGGGAACAATTGCCCGGCGAACTGACCGAGACGGTCCCGGCGGGCGACTGGGAAGCCAAGGCCCGCGCTACCGAAACATATTGTCGGATGGTCATCGATGCCGTCGCGGAAGTGGCGGCGGTGATAAAACCCCAAGCTGCCTTCTTCGAATTGTTGGGCCCCCCCGGCCTGGCGTCGCTCCACCGTTTGGTAGATCACTGCCAACGGCAGGGATTGCTTGTGGTAATGGATGGCAAGCGGGGTGATATCGGCAGTACTGCAGAGGGCTATGGAGCAGCCTACCTCGGCCCGACGAGCCCTTGGCACTGCGACAGTCTGACCGTAAACCCCTACCTGGGTGACGACACTCTGCAACCGTTTGTCGATCGCGCTCATGCTACGGGATCGGGTGTCTTTGTGCTCGTCAAGACATCCAACGCCGGCAGCGGGTTTCTGCAGGATCTCGAAAGCGATGGCGCGCCAGTCTACCGCCGAGTGGCGAAGTGTGTGGCGGACCTGGGGCGTACCCATCTGGGGCCCCAGACGGGGTACGGGGCGATCGGTGCCGTGGTGGGAGCGACTTATCCGCATCAGCTCGCCGAGCTGCGGGCTGCCATGCCGCAATCGTGGTTGTTGATTCCAGGATACGGGGCCCAAGGAGGCGGTGCCGACGATGTGGCTGCGGGTTTCGATGACCAGGGATTAGGGGCGATCGTGAACAGTTCCCGTGGAATTCTCTTTGCTTTTCGACGCGACGAGTATCGTCACCTGCCGTGGCAGGAGGCGATCGCCCTGGCGGCGCGGCACATGCGGGATGATCTGAACCGCGTCCGGCGTCGGGGAAACGCAGCTAGCGCAGCTTCGGCCTCGCCTGCGACAGCTCAACCTGAAAGAGGAAACACGGATGAAATGGGATGATTTGATCGGCCACCACCGACAGCGTCAATGGTTCGCGCGGGCGCTGGAATCAGGGCGCATGGCCAGCAGTTTCCTGTTCATCGGCACCGAGGGGATCGGCAAACGGACCTTTGCTCGCCTCGTTGCAAAAAGCGTGCTCTGTCGGAGTACTTCTCCGGACTCGCTCGATTTCTGCGGCTCGTGTGAAGATTGTGTTCAAGTCGATGCAGGGACTCATCCCGACTTGATCGAAGTCGCCAAGCCGGAGGATCGCGCCGAGATCCCCACCGAGTTGTTGATCGGTTCGCGAGAACGCCGCAACCGCGAAGGGATGTGCCATGATCTGAGCATGAAGCCGCGTGGCGGACGTCGCAAGATCGCCATCCTGGACGATGCCGATCATTTGAACGAGGAGGGAGCGAACTGTTTGCTCAAGACACTGGAGGAGCCACCGGGACGGTCGATTCTGTTCCTGGTGGGAACGAGTATGCAACGCCAACTACCGACCATCCGCTCGCGGTGCCAATCGATTCTGTTTCAACCGTTGACCGTTGACGAGTTGGCGGAGCTGGTCCTGCGGTTGGATCTCGCTCAATCGGCCGATTCGGCGCGGCAACTGGCGGAGTTGTCCGAAGGGAGTCTGATGGTTGCTCAGGGCTTGGCCGACCCTCAGATGCAAGCGTTTCGTTCCATGTTGTGGACGGCCCTGGCACGCTCGGCGCTGCCCATCACTCGCTTGATCAAGGAGTGCGATGGGTTGGTGGGCGAAGCAGGCAAGGAGGCCCGCCGGCGCCGCGATCGATTGAAGCTACTGATGTATATGGCGGCCGAGTTTTACCGCGCTGTGGCGCTGCTGCAACAGACCGACCCCGCCCACGCGGCAGACCTCGTGCAGAACAAGGAACTTCGGGAACTGGCCATGTCGGTCGCTCGCCGGGCCACCTGCGGACCTCAAGATGCGATTCGATGCTGGGACCGTTGCCTGCGCGGGATCGAACAAGTCGAACGAAACGCAAACCAGGCGACATTGATCGAAGCCTGGTTCTGCGACCTGGCCTATTCCAGCCGTGCATGAGGCGGCACCAGCGATTCGACCCGACCTTTGCAAAACCCGTTGCTCCCAACCGAGCATTGAATTGCATTCAGCCCCGATTGCGCAGACCGGGCAACGACGCGGCGAACCATTCCACCAAGCCGATGCGGACGAGATGCTACCGATCCAAGACAGTGTTGCACGAAGATATCCGGCGCTTGTGACCGGAACGTTGATCGCCATCAATTCGCTGGTGTTCTTCTATCAGATCTCGTTGCCGCCTGCAGCTCAGGAAGTCTTCCTCAGAGTGTTTGCCCTGGTGCCGGCCCGGTACTTCGGCGAATTGGCGTTACGCGCCCCACCGGACAGTTGGTTGGACTACCTGCCATTCGTATCCAATATGTTTTTGCATGGCAGCCTGGCGCACTTGCTATTCAACATGTGGACGCTGTGGATCTTCGGGCCGGCGGTGGAGGATCGGTTAGGCAAGGTTCGGTATACGGTGTTCTATGTACTGGCCGGAATCGCGGCATCCTACGCGCACGCCGTGTTCAATGCGAACTCCATGGTTCCAGCCCTGGGAGCATCGGGAGCAATTGCGGGCGTAATTGGTTGTTACGTGCGCATGTTTCCCTTCGCGCGGCTGGTCCTGATGGTTCCAGTCTTCTTCTTGCCTTTCTTTTTTTAAATTCCGGCGATTGTATTCGCGTTTTTCTGGCTGTTCTCGCAGATCGTCCCGGGAATCGCCAGTTTAATGATCCCGCAAGATGGCGGAGGAATCGCCTGGTGGGCTCATATCGGTGGGTTCACCGCTGGTTGGGTGCTGACTCCCTGGATCAAGCGATCGGCCAAGGGCTATCGACCTTTTTACGTCGACGAAGGACATTTTGGTTTCTTGCCGGATGGACGCAGATGAAACGATCGGGTTGCTGGCCAGCTAGGGTGAGCACCGACAGGGCGAATTTCAGTTAGAATGAACGGCGCGACCGCGCAAACAAAACGCTGCGAGGGTGAGTTATGAACGTGATGGATATTTTCTGGCTGTTCTTCATGATCTCGGTGTTGCAGCCTGCCCTGCAGCGGCGATTCATGGAGTCGATGCGCACGCGCAAAATCGCTCAGATCGAGAAGAACCGCGGCTCGCGCGTGATCCTGCTGGTGCATCGGCAGGAAACGATGAGCCTCCTGGGCTTTCCCCTGATGCGGTTTATCGATGTGAACGATTCCGAAGAGGTGTTGCGTGCCATCCACATGACCGACGACGAATTGCCTTTGGATATCGTGCTACATACACCGGGCGGCCTGGTTCTAGCCGCCTTGCAAATCGCCCGTGCCGTTGAATCTCACAAGGGCAAGGTCACCGTCTTCGTGCCCCATTATGCGATGTCGGGAGGGACGCTGATTGCCCTGGCAGCCGATGAGATCGTGATGTGCAAGCACTCGGTTCTGGGACCGATCGACCCACAGTTGGGCCAACTCCCCGCCGCCTCCCTAGTCAAGGTCGTCGAAGAGAAGCCTATCGCCGAGATCGACGATCAAACTTTGGTCATGGCGGACGTCGGCCGCAAAGCCATGCAGCAAGTCGAAGATGCCGCCACCGCATTGTTGAAGAAGAATATGGACGAAAAGGCGGCTCGGGAATTGGCGGCCAAATTGGCCACCGGAACATGGACCCACGACTACCCCATTTCGGCCGACGAGGCACGGTCGCTGGGATTGCCCGTCTCGACCGAAATGCCCGACGAGGTACTGCAACTGATGACGTTGTATCCGCAACCCGTACAAAGGCAGGGGGGAGGCGTCGAGTACCTGCCGGAACCCCGTCAACGCCACTCGCAACGTACCGGATAGCTGCGGCCGAGATGTGGCTGGTCTCCGGCAGACCATCCCGCACAGCTCATCCCACACAGCTCATCCGAGGTCAGCCTGCCTGGAGTTCGGCACGTTCAGCAGGCGGGGATGGCCAGCGTCGAATCGGCCGGGCGTCGATGTTGTGGCGTGGGGTTGGGCCTCACGCAGAATTGCTCTTTGGCGGCTACCACCAGTCCCAGACAAGAGAACAACAGCGAGTTCTCTATGGGAGAAAAAGAAACCTCATGGAAGGCCATCTGAATCACGTGGGTTCCTGCCACGGAGAAGGAGACCAAGGCCAATCCGCGAACCCAACGTGGAATACCCCGAGCGCGCCACACCACCCATGCCTGGCGGGCAAAGCTGAGGGCTGCCATCAAGAACAGACTGACGCCAATCAGTCCTAGGTCGACCAACAGGCTCAGGTAGCTGTTGTGGTGAACATACCCGCGAATCGAATCCAGGCGAATGTCCGTTGACCGATCGGCCAGGTAGGGCGGGTTGTAGACCTGAAACTGGTTGAATCCAAAGCCGGCCAGCGGGCGATCTTTGAACATCTGGATCGACACGTAGGCGAACGCGGCCCGCATGTATGTGCTCTCGCGCGTTTCCGCCGCCGAATACTCGCGTTTGAACGCGATCAAGTCCGGTCCCTTCAACGCCAATCCGAACATGGCACACGAGACGATGCCCAATATGGCAGCTTTGCGCGGCAGACCTCGCAGCCCAAACCAGATCAACAATCCGATGCTCAGGGCGGCTGCCAGCCAGATGCTGCGCGTGTAGGTAGCGAACACCGCCGCCAGGAACAGGGGTGTGAATCCGACGAAAGTCACCCAGCGAAAACGGCAGGTGGGTTTCAACCACACGGTGTAGACCGTGAGCAATACCCAGATACCAACCAGGCACATGCCCAGGCGCACCGATTGCAGGAACGGACCGCGGGCGCGACCAAAGTGGATTCCCAAGGTCGGGTCGGCAATGAATTTAGGAAACACCAACGGCCACAGGTGGAGGATTTCCAGCAGTGCCGTCACGGCCAGGTACACGCCAAACCCGGCCAAGATCCAGCAGGCATGACGGAGTTGCCGAGGGTCCAGCGGTGAGGTGCGCAGTATCCCATACAATGCGGCTGGAATCAGATAACCATTGATCAGATGCATCAGGGTTGGCGGTTGTCCCGGAAGTGTCGAGCCCCAGGGTTGGGTGATGGCCCGCGCGATCAACCACAGAAGAAATAGCCCCAGCGCCATGTCGCAGAACTGGAGCTGTTTGAACACGGTTTTGCCTCGAACCCAGGTGACGCTGTACTGGCCTATCAGGCCCAGGAACCAAAACCGGTCCAGCGTCCAAGTCATCCCCCCCGCATCAAAAGCAAAGAATTCTGACGGAAAACAACTGGCGAACACCAGAAATAAGGCCACCGACACAAAGATGCTGCCGCGCACCAGCGCAATTCCGCCCCAAACCAGCAGGGGCAGGGCTAGGACGGTGACAAGAAACGTCATGGCTGGCAACGTGCGTCGAGAAGTGGTTCTGGTCTTGGGGCGCGCCAGAGCCGCGGCGTTCCGGCCTGGCGGAGGCAGTCACCAGGCGCGTGCCACGTTACTGGTCCGACCGGCGCTGGATGGCAGCCCGAGCAAGAGTAGCTTTCGGGCTGGCCGCAAAACCGATTTAAGACCAGCCGACCCAGGCAATTGAGCTGGAGCGAAACGCGCCATCGGTGCAACCGGTGCAATCGATACCGCGATGCGACAATGACCGCGATGGAAGAAGCGTTGCCGCCGCCTCACTGGGCTGGCGTGGCACACAGTTAGAAGTGAGCCGTCCAGCGCGCATCCCATTCCATCATGGTCAACACCTATGCCCGATCGCGAACAACTCATCCGACTCTACCGTACTCTTACCGGACCGGGCCGCCACCTGCTGCGGTGGCAGATGGACCGCACGTCCGGTTTCCCAATCGCCATCCTGTTCTATCATCGCGTGGCCGATGACGTGCCCAACGATTGGACCATTTCGTGTGCCGATTTCGCGATGCACCTCGATTGGTTGCAGTCGGAATTCGAATTGGTGGGGCTGCCAGAAGTGCAACGTCGGTTGCGCGAGGGGCGGTGCTCACGTCCCACCGCGGCAATATCATTCGATGATGGATATGCGGACAACTGCGCGTTCGCCATCCCCGAGCTGCTGCGGCGGGGCATTCCTGCCACCTATTTCGTCTCCACCGATTTCGTCCGAGAACAAAAACCGTTTCCGCATGATTTGCGGGCTGGGCAACCATTAGCGCCCAACACCATCGAACAAATTCGCAGCATGAG